>JAYUUR010000272.1:0-41286 GCA_043754475.1 Saprospiraceae bacterium
TAATTCTACTTGAATGCCCTTGGACTGCGCTACTTGAGCATCTTTTTTAGCGGCTTCTCGATTCCCTAAATCGGCATGGCAGCGCGCTCTTTCGAGATACGTTGAGCCATTTTTTGAATCATATTTGAGGGCTTCATCATAGTCCGACATGGCTTCGCGGCAAAGTCCCATTTTGCGTTTGAGGATGGCGCGTTCTAACCACATTGCCCAACTTTTAGGATTTATTTTCAAATATTTGGCATTATCTGCCATGGCTTTATCATTTTGCCCTAAATCTCGATAAACGATGAAGCGATTGAGATGTGCATTTTGATGATTTGAATCCTGAGCAATCACAGCATCAAAATCCAATAATGCTAAGTCTTTTTTCCCCTGAGCCATATATGCAGTACCCCGATTGACCAATGCGTTGATGTTTTTAGGATCGAGTTCAAGGGCTTTATTGATGTCGGCTATGGCACTGTCTAACTTGCCTAAAGTACCGAAAGCCGCTGCCCTGTTGGCATAAGCCTCAGCCAATTTAGGATCAAGTTTGATAGCGGCATTGTAATCATCAAGGGCTTGTTGAACTTTGCCTTTATCAAAAAATGACTTGCCTCGGCTGTTATGCGTACCGGCAGTGGGTTTTAATTTGATGGCGGAATTTAAATCTTCAAAAGCTTTCTCGGATTCGCCAATATCGCGATAATAATTGGCTCTATTGCCATAAGCGATAGTGATATTGTTGTAATATTTGAGTACATGCGTCCAGAGGGTATCACTGTTTTTCCAAATCTTAGTTTGGTTATAAGTCATTGAAAAACAAAGAATTAGATAGGCAGCGATGACCAATTTACCCCAAGTTTTTGAAAGCACCCCCTCAGTATATGCAGCAATTATAAAGAAAAAACCGAAGTAGGGAATATACGTAAAACGGTCTGCCAAGTAGCCTGCTCCTGCCCCCACTATTTGAGAAAGGAAAATATAATTGACAAAGAAAAAGACCCATCCAAAAACCAATTTGTTCCAACCTTGTCGAAATGCCCAATAGATAAAGGCGGCAGAGACTACGAATATTGGTAAACCAATATATGTGATGGGAGGCAATGGATTGGTATAAGGATAAACCGGTACCATTTCCCAAGGGAAAATCAATTTGCCGAGATAAACAGCATAGGCATAAGAGGCAATAAAAACGCGTTCAAACATACTAAACGACGCTTCCTCACTGCCGATGACTTTGAGCTTGGCGAGCAGCAGAACGTTGGTCAACCCCATCGCTAAAGAGCCTAAAAAGTACAACCATTTTTCAAGAATTAAATTAAATTTCAAGGGGCGATTGTAATAATAATCCAATGCCAACATACTGAGGGGGAAGGAAACCATCTGTACTTTAGCGAATAAACCAATGATGAAAAGTATGAGCGTGTAAATGAAATATTTATTTTTAAATGTATAATTCTCTGATTTTAAATATTTTATGTATTGTAGCATGGCAGCGAAATAAAATATGCCAAACAAAACGTCTTTGCGCTCAGTCGCCCACGCCACTGACTCAACGCGCATAGGGTGAATGCCAAATAATATGGTCAACAAAATGACTGCCCACCGATTCAAACCCATTGCCTCGCCGATGCGATAGACGAAATAGACGCAGCCGAGATGTAGCAACAAATTCACTGTATGTGCTACCAATGGATGATTCTCTGCACCAAACAAAGCTCGCTCAATTGCGAAAGTAAAAATAGGCAACGGATTGTAGTTACCATTGATATTTTGAGTAAAAATGGTGATGATGCTGTTGAAATTGAAAGACTGAACAGCATTATTTTTGAGAATATTCACATCATCATCCCAATTAACAAAATCATTGCTGAAAGTAGGGATAAAAGCCAAAAACGTGATGGCTAAAATCGCCCATAGCTCAACCGATACACCCAACAACTTAAATGGTTCAATGGATGAACGGTTCTGATTTTTAGATGCGGTTTTAGGTGATTGTTTAGGTGGGTTCGTTAAGGTTTTTTTCGGTGTAGATTGTTTTGCCTTCGACATACTTTTAATATTATGATTAAATGAATTTCAAGTGACGAAACTACATGATTTCACCTTATTTTTTTAATGAGATTAAATTTTTTTTAAAAGTTAAAAAAATATTGATTTATTACTTTCAAAATAAAGATTTTTTTAAGTATGAAAGTTTGGTTTTTCGGATTGGAATATCTACCTTTGCACGTTCTTAGAAAAAGCGGTAAGCCTTTCATTATAAATCGTTGAAAATCAATTACATGGCTATATTTTTTCCACTTTCGACTGTGTTGCTGAGTACTCGTAAAGCAGTTGTTAAAGATTTGGCTTAGGCAACTAACTATCAAAAGTCGCTTAATCCTTTTTGTGTTTTATGTCACAAAGTTATTAAATACTGAGGGGGTCATTCCTCTAACATAAAAATCACCCAAAGGAACATCACTCATCATGTTCCTCATCGTTTAGAAAATAAAACAACTCTATATAGATGACAGCAAATAATATTCTGAATCCCGAGAAGAACCGCGTAAATTTCGGGAAAATCCGTCTCTCAGACGAGTCTCCGGATTTGCTGGAAATTCAGTTGAAGTCGTTCCAAGAGTTTTTTCAATTGGAAACGACGCCTGAAAATCGCACCAACGAAGGTCTCTTCAAGTGTTTTCAAGAGAACTTCCCTATTACGGATGCCCGTAATATTTTCAATCTTGAATTTTTGGATTATTTTGTTGACCCGCCGCGCTACTCGATTGAGGAGTGTATTCATAGGGGTTTGACGTATTCAGTGCCGTTAAAAGCAAAATTGAGATTGAGCTGTAATGACGTTGAACACGTTGATTTTGAAACGATTGTGCAGGATGTATTTCTCGGAAATATACCGTACATGACGCCGAAAGGTACTTTTGTTATCAATGGTGCGGAGCGTGTGATTGTATCTCAGTTGCATCGTTCACCGGGTGTATTTTTTGGACAAAGCTATCACCCTAACGGAACGAAGATTTATTCTGCTCGCGTTATCCCTTTCAAAGGAGCGTGGATGGAATTTGCGACGGATATCAACAACGTCATGTATTCGTATATTGACCGTAAGAAAAAATTCCCTGTAACAACTTTGCTACGGGCTATTGGTTTTGACTCGGATAAAACAATCCTTGATTTGTTTGGCTTGGCAGAGGAAGTAGCTGTTAATGCGGACAATTTGGGTAAATGCGTCGGGCGTAGGCTTGGTGCACGAGTATTGAGAAGCTGGACGGAGGATTTCGTTGATGAGGATACAGGTGAGGTGGTCACTATCGAACGGAATGAGATTATCCTTGAGCGCGATATTATCTTAGATGAAGATAATATTGAGTTGATTCTTGAAAGTGAAGTGGAAACGATTATCTTACAAAAGGAAAGCGTTTCGGAAGACTACTCCATTATATATAACACGCTTCAAAAAGACCCGTCTTCTTCTGAAATAGAAGCGGTGAATTATATTTATCGCCAGTTACGTGGTACTGACCCACCAGATGATGAAACGGCTCGCGGTATCATTGATAAATTGTTTTTCAGTGATAAACGCTACAATTTGGGTGAAGTAGGTCGTTACAAAATCAACCGTAAATTGGAGTTAACGACTTCAATGGAAACGTTGGTTTTAACGAAAGATGATATTATCCAAATCGTTCGCTATATCGTACGTTTGATAAATGACCGTGCGGAAATTGATGATATTGACCATTTAGCGAATCGCCGTGTGCGCTCGGTAGGTGAGCAATTATATGCTCAGTTTGGTGTTGGTTTGGCGCGTATGTCTCGGACTATTCGTGAGCGTATGAACGTACGGGACAATGAAGTCTTTACGCCAATTGACTTGATTAATGCTCGGACTTTGAGTTCGGTTATTAACTCGTTCTTCGGAACAAGCCAGTTATCACAGTTCCTTGACCAAACGAACCCCCTCAGTGAAATCACGCATAAACGCCGTATTTCGGCACTCGGACCCGGTGGTTTGAGCCGTGAGCGTGCTGGTTTTGAGGTTCGTGACGTTCACTATTCGCATTATGGTCGTTTGTGTACGATTGAAACGCCGGAAGGACCGAATATCGGTTTGATTTCGACGCTTTGCGTGCATGCGAAGATTAATAAAATGGGCTTCTTGGAAACACCTTATCGTAAAGTAAACGACGGTAAAGTATCCATGAAAGTTGAATATTTGTCAGCAGAGGGTGAAGACTTTATGAAAGTTGCTCAAGCCAATTCACCTGTTAATAATGATACAGGTGAGTTCTTAGTGGCTCAAGTAAAAGGTCGTGAACATGGTGATTTCCCGATGCTAACGCCTGAGGAAGCGGATTATATGGACGTTGCACCGAATCAAATTGTAGGTGTATCGGCATCAATGATTCCTTTCCTTGAAAATGATGATGCTAACCGGGCGTTGATGGGATCGAACATGCAACGTCAAGCGGTGCCGCTTTTACGTCCACGTGCACCCATCGTGGGTACTGGTTTGGAAGGTAAAGTGGCGCGTGACTCACGTATGCTTTTCAACGCTGAAGGCGATGGTGTAGTAGAATACGTAGATGCGACTCAAATCGTCATTCGCTATGACCGTACTGAGGAAGACCAATTGGTTTCGTTTGAAGATAATCGTAAAACATATCATTTAACGAAATTCCTTCGGACGAATCAAGAGACATGTATCAATCTTAAACCAATTGTTCGTAAAGGCAGTCGGGTCGTAAAAGGTCAAATCCTTTGTGATGGTTATGCGACTGAAAAAGGAGAATTAGCTCTTGGTCAAAACCTGAAAGTGGCATTTATGCCTTGGAAAGGTTACAATTTTGAGGATGCTATCGTGATTTCAGAGCGCGTTGTTCAAGAAGATATTTTTACTTCACTGCACATCGAGCATTTTGAAATGGACGTGCGAGATACAAAATTGGGTGAAGAAGAATTGACTAACGATATTCCAAACGTATCGGAAGAAGCCACTAAAGACCTCGATGAATTCGGTATTATCCGCATCGGTGCTTGGGTAAAAGAAGGAGATATTTTAATTGGTAAGATTACACCAAAAGGTGAATCTGACCCGACTCCGGAAGAAAAACTCCTTCGTGCTATCTTCGGCGATAAAGCAGGTGACGTTAAAGATGCTTCCATGAAAGCGCCTCCGGGTACTGAGGGGATCATCATTGACAAACAATTATTCGCTCGGGCAAAGAAAGATAAGGCTCAAAAGACTAAAGAAGAGGAGCAAATCAGCAAACTCGAAAGTCAGCACCTTGTTTCTTTGAACGAATTGACGACCATTTTGGTAGATAAATTACAGCAACTTGTGAAAGACAAAACGGCACAAGGTGTTAAGTCAATTTATGGTGAAATGCGTATTCCGAAAGGAACGAAATATACCCCTACAGTATTGAAGGAAATTGACTATTCTGAAATTGACTATCAAAACTGGACGGACGATACACATATTAACTCATTGATTTCCAGATTGTTACATAATTATTCAATCAAAGTCAATGAAGAAGTAGGTCGTTACAAACGGGAGAAGTTTAATATTTCAATCGGTGATGAATTACCTGCTGGTGTCTTAAAATTAGCTAAAGTTTATCTTGCTAAAAAGCGTAAGCTCAAAGTTGGTGATAAGCTCGCAGGTCGTCATGGTAACAAGGGTATCGTTTCGCGGATAGTGCGGTCTGAAGATATGCCATTCCTTGAAGACGGCACGCCTGTGGACATCGTGCTTAACCCATTGGGTGTACCTTCTCGTATGAACTTAGGTCAAATATTTGAAACAGTTTTGGGTTGGGCAGGTGAAAAAATGGGCTTAACATTCGCAACGCCGATTTTTGACGGAGCAAAATTGCATGAAATTGCAGACTACCTCGTCAATGCAGGCTTACCTGAATATGGTCAGACGTTTTTGCAAGACGGTGAAACGGGCGACCGCTTCCACCAAAGAGCAACGGTTGGTATTATCTATATGTTGAAATTATCTCACATGGTAGATGATAAGCTCCATGCGCGGTCAATCGGACCTTACTCGCTCATCACTCAGCAGCCGTTGGGTGGTAAAGCGCAGTTCGGTGGTCAGCGTTTTGGTGAAATGGAAGTTTGGGCTTTGGAAGCATTCGGTGCTGCCAATATCTTGCAAGAGTTGTTGACAATCAAATCCGATGATATTCAAGGTCGTGCGAAAGCCTACGAAGCAATCGTAAAAGGTGATAACTTACCTGAACCGAATATTCCAGAATCATTCAACGTATTGGTTCACGAGTTAAGAGGTTTGGCTTTGGATGTGAAATTTGATTAAAATAATAAGAAACACACCCCTCAGTATTTTAATGTTTTTAATTAAAAAACAGTCTTATACTGAGGGGGTGTTACAATATTAATTTTAAATTTTTACTAAATGGATTCGCAAGTAAAAGCAGACGGTTATTTACCTGATAATCAACGATATACACTTGATGAGTATTTTGAATTAGAATACAAATCTGAATTCAAACATGAATACCATGATGGTAAAATTATTCGCTGTGCTTATACTTCTGAATCGCATGGAATTATCGTTCACAATCTTGATTTTTTATTAGGAAGTTGTTTGAGACATACAGATTGTCAAATATTTACAGGTGATAGAATGTTATATACTGAACAATGTAAAAGTATTTTTTACCCTGATTTACTATTAGTATGTGGTAAAAGAGAAAATTATCAATATTCTCAAAATATGGTAGCCACTAAAAACCCTTCCGTTTTAATTGAGGTTTCATCTGCTACTACTTATGATGTTGATAAAAGTATAAAATTACGATGTTATAGACGTTTTTCATCTTTGAAGCAATACGTCATTATAGAGCAGGATTTTATTTTCATTGAAATTTATGAACAGGATGAAACAGGACGTTGGACTGCAAAAATCTATGATGAAGAAAATGATAAAATCCAACTTGATAATTGTACAATTTCTGTAAAAGAAATTTATCATAAAGTTGAACTTATAGAACCCGATTCAGCAAGCGGTGATTAAATGACAACTTTTAAGTAGTTGAATAAAAATAAACGAGTTATTATCTAAATATCTAACGTCTATTTTCTAATATCTACTTAGTACCCCTCAGTATTGAGGCACTTTTTAAAAAGATTTTTATTAAACTTTTAATAAAGCAATCAGCATGTCTTTGAAAAAAGCGAGCAGTAACTTGAAAAGCAGTAGTACTTTCGATAGTATTACTATCAGTCTGGCAAGCCCGGACGATATATTAGAGCGCAGCTATGGCGAGGTGTTGAAACCTGAAACCATCAACTATCGCTCTTATAAGCCTGAGCGTGACGGCTTATTTTGCGAACGCATTTTTGGTCCTGTTAAGGACTATGAATGTTATTGCGGTAAATACAAGCGTATCCGTTATAAAGGTATCGTGTGCGACCGTTGCGGTGTAGAAGTGACGGAGAAGAAAGTGCGTCGTGAGCGCATGGGTCATATCCGCCTTGTTGTGCCAGTTGTGCATATTTGGTTTTTTCGTTCATTGCCCAATAAAATTGGATATATGCTCGGATTGTCCAGTAAAAAATTGGAGTCTATTATTTATTACGAAAGATATGTTGTTTGCAATGCAGGTCCAAAAGCTGCCGATGGAGTCAATAACCTCGACTTAATGACCGAAGAGGAATACCTCGAAATCCTCGAAGCATTGCCAAAAGACAATCAACAAAAAGACGATACTGACCCAAATAAGTTCGTAGCGAAAATGGGTGCTGAAGCAGTCCTTGACTTGCTTTCACGCCTTGAACTCGATACATTGTCAGCTGATTTGCGCTATATGGCTGCTAATGAAGCATCACAACAACGTAAGTCGGAAGCTTTGAAGCGTTTGCGTGTTGTGGAAGCATTCCGTGAAGCCCGTTTGGTAAAGGAAAATAAACCTGAATGGACTATTATCCAATACCTGCCGGTGGTGCCGCCTGAATTGCGTCCATTAGTGCCGTTGGATGGTGGTCGTTTTGCATCTTCGGATTTGAATGATTTATATCGCCGTGTTATTATTCGGAACAATCGTTTGAAGCGTCTTTTAGAAATCAAAGCACCAGAGGTGATTTTGAGAAACGAAAAACGGATGCTTCAAGAAGCCGTTGACTCATTATTCGATAACTCTCGTAAATCAAATGCTGTAAAAGCAGAAGGTGGACGTGCGTTGAAATCATTATCGGATATTTTGAAGGGTAAACAAGGTCGTTTCCGTCAAAACTTGTTGGGTAAACGTGTTGACTATTCAGGTCGTTCTGTTATTGTAGTAGGTCCTACTCAAAAATTGCATGAGTGTGGTTTGCCAAAACAAATGGCGGCAGAGTTGTTCAAACCGTTTGTTATTCGTAAATTAATAGAGCGTGGTATCGTCAAAACGGTGAAATCCGCTAAAAAATTAGTCGATAGAAAAGACCCTGTTATTTGGGAAATTCTTGAAAATATATTGAAAGGGCATCCAGTTCTTTTGAACCGTGCACCAACGCTCCATAGATTATCCATCCAAGCTTTCCAGCCGCGATTGATAGAAGGTAAAGCGATTCAATTACATCCATTGGTTTGTGGTGCATTCAACGCCGACTTTGACGGTGACCAGATGGCGGTACACGTACCCCTCAGTCACGCAGCCATTTTGGAGGCTCAAGTCTTAATGTTAGCGGCTCATAATATTTTGAACCCTCAAGATGGTTCGCCAATTACGTTGCCTTCTCAGGACATGGTTTTAGGACTTTACTACTTGACAAAAGAACGTCAGTCCATTCCTGAAAATCCAGTGATAGGTGAGGGTAGCCGTTTTTACTCCGCAGAAGAAGTCATTATTGCCTATAATGAAAAGCGTGTAGATTTGCATGCTGCTATCAAATGTCGGGCAAGAGTAGAGGAAAATGGGAAAATGGTAATAAGATTGATAGACACGACTGTTGGTCGGGTTCTTTTCAACCAAGCTGTTCCAGAAAAAGTACCATTTATCAATACCCTTTTGACAAAACGGAACTTGAAAGGCATTATTGGCGATATTATTAAGCGGACGAATTTCGCAGTAACGGCTGATTTCCTTGATAATATTAAAGAATTAGGCTTCGGTATGGCATTCCGAGCAGGTTTATCTTTTAACTTAGGTGATTTGATTACGCCAACGGTTAAAGCTAAAACATTGGTTGAAGCACAAGTAGAAGTTGATGAAGTTTGGGATTCATACAATATGGGTCTTATTACCAACAACGAGCGTTACAACCAAATTATTGACAAATGGACATTTGCAGATAACCGCGTGACAGAAGCGTTGATGAAAGAATTAGCAGCCCATAAGCAGGGCTTTAATTCGGTTTATATGATGTTGGACTCTGGTGCACGGGGTTCTAAACAGCAAATCAAGCAGTTGGCAGGTATGAGGGGTTTGATGGCTAAACCACGTAAATCAGGTGATACAGGCGGAGCGATTATCGAAAACCCGATTCTTTCTAACTTCTTAGACGGTCTATCGGTTTTGGAATACTTCCTTTCTACTCACGGTGCGCGTAAAGGTTTGGCGGATACGGCTTTGAAAACGGCGGATGCGGGTTATTTAACTCGTCGTCTCGTGGACGTTGCCCAAGACGTAGTCATTCGTGAAGAGGACTGTAATACACTGAGGGGTATCGAAACTGCGGCATTTAAAGAAGGTGATAAAGAAATTGAATCTCTTTTCATCCGTATTAAAGGGCGTTTTACATTGCATGATATTGTTCATCCTGATACTGATGCCGTAATACTTTCTGCTGCTGAATTTATTAATGATGATGTTGCTCTTGAAATTGAAAAGGCAGGTATTGAAGCAGTGACTATTCGTTCAGTTTTGACTTGCGAAACGAAGCGTGGGGTGTGTGCTAAATGTTACGGACGTAACTTGGCAAGCGGTCGTATCGCTGAAATGGGCGATGCTACGGGTATTATTGCAGCACAATCTATCGGTGAGCCGGGTACTCAGTTGACACTTCGTACTTTCCACGTAGGTGGTACAGTAATGATGAGTCGGACTGAAAGTGAATTAATAGCGCGCGTGAGTGGTAAAATAGAGTTTGACGAAATCGTATCTGTTGAGTATAATGAGGATAACGGTGCGAAAAATGATGTGGTTATTTCAAGAACAGGTGAATTACGTATTCTTGATTCCAAAACAAATAAAGTTCTCATATCAAGTAATATCATGTATGGCTCGACTATCTTCGTAAAAGATGGTCAAGAAGTAAAACGGGGTGACAAAATATGTGAATGGGATCCATTCAATGCTGTCATGGTGGCTGATAAAACGGGAACTATTCAATTTGACGGTATCGAAGAAGGTGTTACATTCCGTGAAGAACGCGATGATCAAACAGGTTTTGCTGAAAAAGTCATTGTTGAGTCTCGTAACAAACGTAAAATACCGGTCATTAAAATTGTTGATAAAGATGGTGATGAACTCAAATCATTCACATTGCCTGTAGGTGCTTACTTATCTGTTGAAGATGGTCAGCAAATCCGTACAGGTCAGCGTATGGTGAAAATCCCTCGTCGTATGAGCAAGATTCAGGATATTACAGGTGGTTTGCCTCGTGTAACCGAGCTTTTTGAAGCCCGTAACCCGACCAATCCGGCAGTTGTTTCTGAAATTGACGGTATTGTTGAATTAGGAAAAGTGAAACGCGGCAATCGTGAGATTTCTGTGAAAGGAAGAGATGGTCAAGATAGGAAATACTTGATTCCACTTTCTAAACACATCCTTGTTCAAGATGGTGACTTTGTTCGCGCTTGCACACCTCTTTCTGATGGCTCGATGGCACCACGCGATATTCTCGCAATTCAAGGTCCATTCGCAGTTCAACAGCATTTGGTGAATGGTGTTCAAGAAGTTTATCGCTCACAAGGTATTGCTATCAATGATAAACATATTGAAGTAATCGTGCGTCAGATGATGCGCCGCCTTGAAATTGTTGACCCAGGTGATACAACGTTCCTCGAAGGCGAACCAGTTGACCGCAACGAATTCAACGAAGTGAATGATGATATTTACGATAAAAAATTCGTCATTGATGCAGGAGAATCGAATCGTTTGAAAGCAGGTCAGTTGGTAACATTGCGCCAAATCCGTGAGGAAAACTCATATTTGAAACGCAATGATAAAAAAGCACTTGAATTCCGTGATGCCGTAGCGGCTACTTCTATGCCGTTGCTTTTAGGTATTACAAAGTCTTCATTGGGTACAGAAAGCTGGATTTCAGCCGCTTCATTCCAAGAGACCACTAAGGTACTTTCTACTGCAGCCATTGCTGCTAAGAGAGATAACTTGATGGGCTTGAAAGAAAACGTTATTGTTGGTAAACTCATTCCAGCAGGTACAGGTTTGCGTCAATTCAGAAACCTTATCGTTACAACTAAATCTGCTTACGAAAGCAATAAAGCACGTGGCATTTTAGACGATCTTGATATGGATTATGAAGAGCAATATGTAGGCAATGAAAGTGAATTGTAATTTTTAGAGGAAATATAGATAGACAAAAGCCGTCCCGAGTAATTCGAGACGGCTTTTTCGATATGGGATTTCGGATTTCGGACACAACCGAAATCCGAAATCCGAAATCGACAACCCCCTCAGTATTTTTACTGATTTTGCAATGTTAATTAATAAAATATTTATAATACCGTGAAAATGGTATTGAGTTTGTATTCTCTATAAAAAAAGCTAGAAACGAATCTTTTTAAACTTTATTTATAATCGACCGATGAATAAAAAATTACTGACTATTCCTATCTCTATTATTCTTCCTCTCTTTTTGAATGCCCAATCATCTGTCCAAAACTCACAGAGCCAATTGGCAATGAATGGCGTTCCAACCGTTAATTTTCCTTCGGGTAAAGTGGCTATAGTGGAAACACCAGTGCAAGCCAGACGGCAATTGTTGAAAAATTTGAAAGGACTTCAAGTCTTAAATGGCGATATGTCGTTCGATAATTTGGATTTTAATAATGCCGATGCCTACAAAGAGTATATTATTTTAACAAAGGAAACCTTAGTGCGCAAGTTGAGAGAAATCGAGACGGACGAAAATCAAAGGGAAAATGCTCAAAGATTGAAGCAAAGTTTACAGTTTTTGTCTGCTGCGTCTTGTCTTGAAGAGCAGCGAAATGACCGCATTTATGTACGTCAAAAAGATTTAGATGGTAATGAAATCGTCGCATTTCCTTTAGATTCCCTTCGTAGTAATGCGCGTTATGGTTTAGTAGAAGCCTATAAAGAAGGTTTTTCAAGGATTAAAAAAGATCAAGTTTATGGTTTTATCAACCTTTGTGGCGATGAAATAGTGCCTTGTCAATATCAAACTGCAGATGTTTTCAATAATGGAAAAGCTTTAGTGAAAAAAGTTGTCTGGTATTTTGTGGATGGAGAAAATAATGAAAGCGATGAATTAACGAAGGTCATTGATGCCAAAGCCTTGACGCAAGGTGTCAGTCTTGTAAAATTCAAAGAAGGTAAGTGGGCACTCATAGATAATAAATATGATGTATTGAAAAAACCTGTTTCGGGTTTATATGATGAAATTGTCCCTTTTTTCAATAAAGAAATTTTTAAAGTAAAATTAGGCAATCAATATGGCATCATCAATCTAAAAGGTCAAATTTTGTTAACGCCATCTTATGAATTTATTGAGCCTACTGGTATTGCTTCGCTGTTTAAAGTCAGTCAGTCAGGTAAAGTGGGTTTGGTAGATACACAATGGAAAACAAAATTTGAAGCCATATACAAGCAAATTTCAGAGTTTGATGCTAATGGAATCTCTTGGGCTCAAATCGACGGAGGTTATTGTTTATTAAGCAGCAAAACTTTCAAAAATAGCAAGTCCTACAAAACAATCAGCCCGTTTAGTCCTCTTGGCATGGCTCAAATTCAAGCAACGAATAATACTTTAGGTTTAATAAATACCAATTTGGATGTCATTCTTGAGCCTAAATACGGTTCAATCGCTGATTTTAATGAATTCAAATTAGCAGCTGTGAGTTATCCTAATAGGAAATTCGGTTTTATAAATACAAAAGGTGAAGAAATTATTATACCTTCTTTTGATGAAGTCGGTAAATTCAATAAATTCGGCTTGGTGGTTGTTCGAGAAGAGAACCGAGATGCCCGCAAAACTTATAAAACTTCTGAGATTTATAATCGTTTCGGTCAATCTGTTGTCACTAAATTAAATGACACATTGGGTGTTGCCTCAAATTTATCCATTAATTATGATTTTGTAGATACTATGCTCAATGGCAAATACATTTTGGCATCGAAATTAATTGATAATAATTTTGTCGGTTTCCATCTTATCGAAGCAGCATCATTCAGTTTAGTGACGAAAATTCCTTATGATGAGATTACAGAGTATGACGAATTCGCTCTTTTTCGCTACAAATCAGGCAAGCATTGGGGCATGATGGATACAACAGGTAAGGTGATTTTACGACCAACGTACCTCGAAATTCGCCGCCCGGGTGAAGGCTATTATGCAGCAATGAACGATGATGGCAAATATGGCTTCATTGATAAAAAAGCTAAAATTCAAATCCCGTGTGAATATCCCGAAGTGAAAATATTCAAAAAAGGACATTGCGTTGTATCAAAAGGTAAAGAAAAATGGGGTTTGATTAATAAATTTAATGCTAAAGTAGTGCCTTGTTCTTTCAAAATGGTGAATGAAACAGATGGACGTTATGAAATGAGTGATGAAAAAAACAATAAATATATGATTGATCAAAAAGGCGATTGCATGGACGGCAATTGTAGCAAATTTGAGGAAATTAGGAGAAAAGCCAACCAATCAATCAGCAAATAGAATTAGTACAATTAATATTACTCATAATTATTGCTTTAGCTAAACAGTTGATTATCAATTGTTTAGCTTTTTTTATTTATAAAACGATAAAAATATCATTTTGAGAGCGGGAATACTGAGGGGGTATATGTTTAAACCGTATAACCAAAATGCTTCAATAATCTATCATCATCGCGCCAATTATCTTTTACTTTTACCGACAATTCTAAAAAGACTTTGGCTTGTAAAAACTCCTCTAAATCCTTACGGGCTTCAGTACCTACTTTTTTAATGGACAAACCATTTTTGCCAATGATAATCACTTTTTGACTTTCACGTGATACAAATATTGTAGCCATGATGCGGTCAAGTGCTTCGCCTTTATTGGTCTGCGTCTCTTTGAAAGAATCTACTACTACTTCACATGAATAGGGAATTTCATCTCTATAATTGAGTAATATTTTCTCTCGAATAATTTCTGCCGTAAAGAAGCGTTCAGGTCTATCTGTCAATTGGTCTTTCGGATAATATTCAGGTCCTTCGGGCAAAGTATCTTTTATTTTACTCAATAAACCCAATGAATTGCCTTCGTCTAAAACCTCAATATTCTTCTTTTTTAAAGCTGAAATTTCAAAAATTTCATTAAAATCAATTAATTTAACCAGAGTATTTCTATAGGCATCCACAACAGTAGCAGGGAAAGCATCCACTTTATTAATTACTAAAAACTTAGGATAATCCACATTTTTTAGCTTGATAATAATTGGATCATCGGCTTCAAATTTCTCATTGGGTTCTGTCACAAACAGCATCACATCGGCATCTTCAAACGAACCTTCTACAAAAGCATTCATGGCAGATTGCATTTTATAAGCCGGTTTGCGTATATAACCGGGCGTATCACTGAACACAATTTGAAAATCATCGCCGCTCAAAAGCCCAATGATGCGGTGGCGCGTAGTCTGTGGTTTGTTTGTAATAATACTCATGCGTTCGCCTACAAGCGCATTCATAAGCGTACTTTTCCCTACATTGGGGCGACCGACTATATTGACAAAACCTGATTTATGCATAATTATTGACTCATTTAAGTGGCAAAAGTAAGCAAAATTTGCCAAACTACTGAGGGAGCGTGAAAATGTGCATTTTATATCAACCCTTCCAAATTACCTCCTTTAGCAAACAATTTATCCACTCGTTCAGCTACTTTTTTATCAGGAATCAACTCCGGTGCATGATGTGGTTTAATGCGGGCATCAATTATCAACGTTTCGCAGCCCCAATGTTTAAATTTAGTCGTCGCTCTAACACCATGTATATCATGCGAAGGATTCGCTCGCGTGAAGGTGACCCAAACAAAATTATTGACGGTTTGAGCAGTAAATGCGCTATTATCCACCATTAAAATCAAAGGAATGTGTTGTAAATCAAATTTTTCAAGATATTTTGATAAGTTTTCAGCTTGAGCATACCCCTCAGTATGAGAGTCGAATTTAGGCGATTTTATGGCTAAAATGCCTTTTTGAACAAAAACAGGCTCGCCAAACCCAACAGGTAAATCAAAGTTTTCAGGCAACTCTGCTTTCAGTTCTCTCTGTTTTTCACTACATGCTGCTACCACAACCTTTGAACCCTCATTCCAACCCGTGCCGGAATAATCAAGTGTATCAATAGTTGTACGCGTTTGAAAATGTATATCTCGTTGTAAATCAATGCGTTCTAAAATGAAATTAAAAAAATCGGGTATGTTTTTAGTGGAGAGGGCAGGCTCTCCCCCTTTGGGGGCAGGGGGGGCAGCAGCAATAAATAAGAATTTCGCTAAACTCGTTTGTCCGCTGCCTAAAATGTGGTTGGCAATGGTCAAAATTTCTTCGGGTTTGCGTTCTCTGAAAGGCATATATCGCTCTTGACCAATCGCCAAAAGTAAAGGATGTACGCCCGCTGCATCCACTGCATGAATCTCGACAAGCCCTGGAAACTCGGCAGATGCTAACGGTTTGACTATATTATGAATCATGTAGCCAAAGCTTGAATCCTCCGCAGGCGGGCGACCCACCGCTGAAAAATGCCACAACGCATCCTTCCGATGATAGACATGTTCAACGTTCATAACTGGAAAATCATGCTCCAAAGAATAATACCCCAAATGATCACCAAAGGGACCTTCGGGCTTTTTATCACCTTTGCGAATAATGCCCGTGATGACAAAATCAGCATCGGATGAAATGACCGACCCCTCAGTATTTCGAGCATATCTGAACCGCCGCCCACCCAACATACCTGCAAAAAGGGGTTCAGGCAAGCCTTCGGGCAATGGGAAAATAGCCGATAATGCATGGCTTGGCGGACCGCCAATAAATACAGAACATCGAAAGGGTTCATCCAGTCGATTATATTTCTCATGATGCACTCCTATACCCCTATGAATTTGATAATGTAAGCCAATTTCTTTATTCGTAATATATTCATTTCCAGAGAGTTGTATGCGGTACATGCCGATGTTGCTACCCATGATGCCGCGCTTTTCAGGGTCTTCTGTATACACTTGGGGAAGGGTGACAAATGCCCCGCCATCAAGGGGCCAAGACTTTACTTGCGGCAATTTATCAATCGTCGTTTGACCATAATTGACGGGTGATATACTGAGGGGTATCCGCATCGGTAAAGCGGTCAGAGCAGTAAATGGTGCGCCCAGATAACGCATGGGATTCTTCAAAAAAGCCGTTGGGTCGAGTTTAAGTTCGACTACTTTTTGAACTTTAGCGAGGGTGTGCCGAAACAAAAAATCAGTGCGCTCATAAGTACCATAAAGATTAGAAACTGCTTTGAACGGCGAGCCTTTTACGCGCTCAAACAATAGGGCAGGACCTTGTGCTTCAAAAACTCGGCGATGGATTTCCGCCATTTCCAAATTAGGATCAACTTCCGTTTTTATCCGCTTCAATTTGCCATGTTTTTCTAAATCCAAAACGGCATCCCATAGGCTTTTATAAGACATAATCTTTATTGATTATTGGTTATTAATTATTGGTTATTGGGTTGTTAGTATACTCATATTTGTTATCGTTTACTATCGAACAAATATAGACAGTTTGAGTTTTGAATTTTCAGAAAATAATGAAAGTTTGATTATTAAAATGAAAAAAACCGTCTCAGATACTTGGGACGGTTTTTTTTAATAATGTGAAACATTCAAATCTAAACTTCAACATCTGTTTTTGCATCACCAAATTTGACACGGTGATAGATGTCTGAAATGGCAATTTTTAAGTTAAAATCAGGTAATTTAACGGCTTCATCAAGCAATTCAAAGTGGTTGAATACCCAATTATTGCCTTCACGACTATATAATTCTACATACATTTCTACCTGAGAAACGATGACATAATATTTCAAACTGGGCAATGCCGTATATTCTTTGCGTTTTATGAAAGTATCGGTTCGCCATGAATCTTCTGAGGCAACTTCGACAATGATTATCGGTTTTTTGACCATATAATCATCTTCATTATCACTTTCAGGTGTGACTAAAATATCGGGATACCGATAAAGCCCACTCTTTTTGATTTGAGCTTTTACATCATGACTGTAAAGGAAATATCCTTGCTCTTCAAGGGAATCGTCCCATTTTTTAAGGATATTTTTAGAAATTTGATTGGCAATACGTGATTCTCCGGGCATTTCAATGAGTTTTCCATAGTAAAATTCGTGGCGGGTTCCGGAATTTTTTTCCAATTCCAAATATTCCTCTACGGTGTATGTTTTTTCAGCAAAACTTGTAGCCATGTTTTTTATATTTAATAGCAAATTTACTTAAAAAATCTGATAAAAAGTAAACATTGTGACACTACGTGTCAACAGGAAAAGCTAAAATCTATGGTTATTATAAACATTTCGACTCTCCGAGTCAGTATTTCAAAGAAATCCTTTTGGGAAAAGCGAGGATTTAAGTGACTCGGAGAGTCAAAATGTTTATAATAATTCATATGCCAAGCGTTTCTTACTGATACGTAGTATCAAAATGTTTATCTAACTATTGAGGATTAATGATAAATTTGCTTTTTCAATTTTACAAAACAACTATTTTATGAAAATAATAAACCTCTCCTCAATTGCTCTTTTATTACTAATAATAGCTTGTGATACAAAGACTAATACATCTGAAAAATCTACAACTGATGTCGCAGCCAAGCCCGATGGCACTAAAGCCAATACTGAAGTAAAGCGATATATCGGCTTGTTTTCTTATGGTAGTAAGGGCAGTTTTTTCCGTCCGTGTGGGCGAGATAGTATGATGTGGTCAGTGGTGGATTCAAGCGGTAAGATGGCAGCAAAGTATAAAACAGTTTATCAATATGGTTATGATAACCAATCCGTGATGGCGTTTATAGACGGGTCGCTTTTAGGAAAATCAGGCAATGAAGCAGATAATGTCTTGAAAATCAATAAGTTAGTAAAGTTGGAACAAAAAGATTGGGACGGCTATTGTATGGGTTTTGAATTTGTTATCTTTGGCAGTAAACCTTTTTGGGCAGTTGAAATTTCACCCAAAGAGCAATACATTGATTTCAATGATGAAGCGAATTTGAAATACCACCATTTTAAATATGTAAAACCGGTCATTAATGGGGATATTCGGACTTACGAAACTGTTAGTTTTGACGGAAAAGAGACTTTGAAAATTGTCATTACAAAAAGTCAATGTAAGGATGATTCTAATCCAAAGCCATATCCATTTAGCGGACAGGTGATTTTGAATGGAAAAATTTATAATGGGTGTGCGCAATGGTAATTTTTATTAACTTTTTTAAATTATACATCATGGAAAAAGAATTAAAATCGGAAGGAAAATGTATTTATTGTAGTCAAATGGTTGCCAAAGCGGCTATTACTAAGCATTTAGCCAAGCATTTACAGGACTTGGAAAAGGAACATAAAACAACTGAAACGGCTTTTCATGTCAAGATTCAAGTACAAGAAATGTTTCTAAATCTTTTGGTTTCAAGCGGTGCACAATTAGATGATTTAGATGATTTTTTAAGAGCCATTTGGTTAGAATGTTGTGGACATATGAGTTCATTTAGGCAAAAAGGGAAAGAGTATGATATTGATTGGGATGATGAAGACGGCGATATTGGAGAGCCAATGGGTGAGTTGATTGCCAATATTTTTAAAGAGGATATGGTATTAAAATATGAGTATGATTTTGGTTCGACGACTTCATTTGATGTCAAGGTTTTGAAAGCCTATCATGTTTCTGTAAAAGAGCCAATCATTTTGTTATCACGTAATGAGCCGTTGGCGATTATGTGTGGTCTGTGTAAAACGCAACCTGCAGTGAAAATGTGTGGTGTTCATATGTATGAAGAATATGCTTTTTATTGCAAAGATTGTCAGAAAAAACACGCTAAAGTATGCCCTGATTTTAAAGACTATGCGGCTATGCCAGTTGTCAATTCCCCTCGTATGGGCGTGTGTGCTTATGATGGAGGTCATATTGATAAAACACGGGATGGTGTTTTTAAAGTTTAGTACCCCTCAGTATTTGTCGTATTTTTAGTATTTTTGTAAAAAAATAACATTAATGGAAAAACAAGATTCTAAATATATTGAGCATATAGAAATCAAAGGGCTTTGGGGTCGCTATGATGGGAATTGGAAGAAGTTGAATTCTGATGTTAATATTCTAGTAGGGGAGAATGGTACGGGGAAGAGTACCATATTGAAGGCTCTTGAAAGGGTAAAAATTGTTATTAGTGATAGAAAGAATACTTCGCTTAATGTCGAATTAGATAATGACAATTATATAAATACGTTGACAATATTTTTGAATAATAGGAAAAATAATAAATCTATTATTTTACATCAAGGTCGTTTTTTTAATCATAAACAAAATGTTTCTGTTGGAGGGCATGATATAGATTTGCTTCCTAAAATTGATTATATTAGAACATTTGATAGTACACTGAATGTATCGGATATAGACAGAAAGTTCAACTCTGAACTTGAAACTGAACTTGATTTTCAATTAAAAAAAATTATAGAAAACTACTTGAATTATCAACTTGATTTATCTAAAAAGATAATTAATAAAAAGCAAAATGCTGAATTGGTATTTGCTAAAAGAAGATACTTTATTGAAACTGTTAATAGATTGTTTGAGAAAACTGAAAAAGTTATTGATGAAGAAGAAAATGGAATTTCTTTGCTTTTAACAGATAAAACAGTAATAAAGCCTTATGATTTATCATCTGGCGAAAAGCAACTTTTAATAATACTTTTAACGGTTCTTTGTCAAGATGAAAAACCCTCTATTTTATTAATGGATGAGCCTGAAATATCACTTCATCTTCGTTGGCAATATGAATTAATTGAAATTTTGAGGACATTGAACCCGAATTGTCAGTTGATTATTGCTACACATTCACCAAGTATTTTTAATCATGGTTGGAGAGATAAAGTGTTTTGGATTGAAGATATTGTAAAGGAAAAGGAGGCTGTGCATGAATAGAGGAATGAGCCTTGAGGAAGATGTACAGAGAATGAAAGACGAGGTATTCTTCTTACAGATTGAAAAAGTTGTACTTGTGGAGGACGTAGCTGATAAGCCTTTTTGGACTTTCACACTTGATGAAATTATTAAAGACAAATACGAAATGTTCCCTTTTGTCAATCATCCAACGTATAATACGACTGGTAAATCTGCTTTAATTAAGCATTATTCGCCTTTTACGGCTTCTGATTTTATCATCTGCATTGATAGTGATTACGATTACCTACTTGAAAATACCGATTTGATAAAGCCTTTCATTTTTCAAACTTACACCTATTCATTTGAAAATTATATCTGCTATCCCGAAGGTATTAAAAATGTGCTTGAAAAAGCCATTGATACTGAGGGGGTGGAATTCGATTTTGTTGATTATTTCAAAAGATATTCAGAAGGTATTTATGATTTGCTCCTCTGTTCTCTTTATTCTAAAAAACTCAAAGATGGACAATTATCTATTTATAATTGTGTTAAACAAGCAGGTTTTATTAAAATTGAAGATGCTGAAAGGGACTTGAATTCATTGATTTCAGGTTTAAAACATTTCGTTCAGCCGTTTTTAAAACAATATAAATCGCTTGATTTTGAGAATTTTAAAAAGAGATTAGAAAATTTGGGCTTAAATAAAGAGACCACTTTTTTATTTTTTCAAGGTAAAGATGGGTTGAAAAGGAAGTTTGTTATTCCCTTAATGCAAACTGTTGGAGACCCTGTTTGTAAATCGAAATTTGATAAATTCAACTCGGAACACGATTCAGAAGGAGCTAAAAACTATCATATAATTTTAAGCAGTAAAAACTACGAAACACATTTATTGGATAGCAATAGAAGTTTTCAAACCTGCTTTTTATATCAAAAACTTTTAGCAGACTTAAAAAACCAACTTCAATCAAACTAAATTGGATAAAAAATACATTTGAATTTTAGATGAAACAATACCACGATTTATTACAACATATCCTCGACAACGGCACTGAGAAGTCGGATAGGACAGGAACAGGAACTAAAGCTGTCTTTGGCTACCAAACGCGGTTTAACTTGGCAGAGGGTTTTCCGATGGTGACGACTAAGAAATTACATTTGAAATCAATCGTTTATGAATTACTTTGGTTTTTAATGGGTGATACGAATGTCGCTTATTTGAATCAGCATGGCGTTTCGATTTGGAATGAATGGGCAAATACTGAGGGGGAGTTGGGTCCCGTGTATGGCAAGCAGTGGCGCAGTTGGGAAGGGGCGAATGGCGAAACGGTTGACCAAATTACATGGGTCATCAATGAAATAAAACGCAATCCGGACTCACGCCGTTTGGTGGTGTCTGCTTGGAATCCTGTGGATTTGCCTAAGATGGCGTTGTCGCCGTGTCATTGCTTGTTTCAATTTTATGTGGCGGATGGGAAGTTGAGTTGTCAATTGTATCAGCGGTCGGCGGATTCGTTTTTGGGTGTACCTTTCAATATTGCTTCTTATGCACTTTTGACGATGATGGTGTCGCAGGTTTGTGACCTCGAATTAGGCGATTTTATACATACTTTTGGAGATTTACACCTTTATAATAATCACATTGAGCAAGCGCGATTGCAACTCAGCCGCGAGCTGCGCCCTTTGCCGATTATGAAAATTAACCCCTCAGTAAAAAACATATTTGACTTCACATTTGAAGATTTTACTTTAGAAAATTATAATCCACATCCACATATTAAAGCGGTGGTAGCGGTTTGATATATGGGCAATGGGTAATGAGTAATTTGTAATGGGTATGGGAAACATTACCGAATAAAAATACCCATTACCCATTACTCATTGCCCATTACTCATTACCCATAAAACAAATGTGGAAAACTTTTTTAATAAAATGACGAAATTTAATTTGCTGGACATATATGGATTTCTATATTTGCGGCGTCAAAAGTAAATTTCGTGTCAGATTATTTAGAATCCCTCTAAATAGTTTTAACATATCCTTAACTATTTGGAAAAATAGACTCGAATTGTATTTTTGCGTGACAATTGAGTGACATATTGTCGTTTTCGAGTATATTTGAAAGAATTATAAAAATTAAATTCTATACGATATGAGGTCTAAGTTATTGAGAATCAGACTGTTATACTTTATTCTATTCGCTTTTCTTTCAGTTCAGCTTTCTGCTGCGGATGCTGCCATTGGTAAAACGCTTTTTACTAACCAATGCGCTACATGTCATAATAGGAACATGAAAGATAAGCTCACGGGTCCGGCACTTGCAGGTGTAGAGACACGTTGGGAAACTAAAGCAAAATTATATGCATGGATTCGTAACTCTCAAGGAGTGATTGCTTCAGGCGATGCTTATGCAGTCAAATTGTATAATGACTTTGGCAAATCTCAGATGCCGGCTTTCCCGAATTTGAAAGATGCTGATATTGATAATATTTTAGCTTATATCACGGCACAGGTTATTTCAAAACCTCCTCCTCCAAACGGCGTTGATGGCGGTACTGCTACTGCTTCGAAAGAAGATAACACCTTATTATATGGTGTTGCATTTTTTATATTGGCAGCATTGTCTTTGATATTAGGTCGTATTATCAATAACTTAAATCGGACAGCCGCTGAAAAGGCAGGTCAATCTTTTGTTGAAAAAACATGGGTGGATGTGATGACGAGCAAAGGGGTAATTGGTTTTGTGGTTTTTGCTTTGGTTGTTTTAGGCGGTTATACGACAGTGAATAATGCTATTTCTTTAGGGCGTTCTCAAAATTATGCCCCTCAGCAACCTATACATTTCTCTCATCAAATCCACGCAGGTATTAATAAAATTGATTGTAATTACTGTCATGATGGTGCACGCCGCTCTAAGCAATCAGTTATTCCTGCTACTAATACGTGTATGAATTGCCATAAAGCGATTAAAGTAGGCTCGCAATTTAAAACGGCTGAGTTGACTAAAATATATGTGTCCGCTGGTTTTGACCCTTCTACAGATAAATACATTGATAATTATGATAATTTACAAGAAGAAGAAGTAGCAGCAATTTTCAAAAAATGGATTTCTACTAAATATCGTGAAGAACGCAGCATTGATGCAGTCGGTGGTGCTAACTCGGATGAGCGTCTATTTGTGGATGATCAATGGAATAATATAGCGGCTTCTTTGAAAACAGAAAATAAAACAAAAGTGCAAGGACCGATTCAGTGGACGCGTTTGCATAATTTGCCTGACCATGTTTATTTCAACCATGCTCAACACGTAGCGGTTGGCAAGGTTGAATGTCAAAAATGTCATGGACCTGTTGAAAAAATGGAAGTGATGAAGCAATATGCCCCCCTCAGTATGGGCTGGTGTATCAATTGCCACCGTGAAACGGAAGTGAAATTTAAAGACAACGATTACTATAAATCTTTTGAACGCTACCATGAAGAAATGAAAAAAGGTAAACGCGAAAAAGTAACCGTTGAAGATATTGGTGGTTTGGAGTGTCAAAAATGTCATTATTAAAAATTAATTTTCAATTTATATAAGATGGAATTCAATAACCAAGAAGTTTGGATTGGCGTTGAAGATTTAACAAACGATAAAGCCTTTGTTGAACAAGCAAAACAGGAGTTTCCTGCAACGATAAACGATGCATTACAAAATGAAAATGATGGTTTTACAGCCAATCGTCGCGACTTTTTGAAATACTTAGGTTTTGGTATTGGTGCGGCTACTATTGCGGCGAGTTGTGAAATACCTGTTAAGAGGGCAATTCCTTACGTTACTAAACCTGATTCTATCGTTCCGGGCATCGCTAATTATTATGCCTCTTCTTATGTGAACGGTAGCGATTATGTTTCGATATTGGTCAAAACGCGGGAAGGTCGTCCTATCAAAATTGAAGGTAATAGCCTTTCAAAGGTAACAAACGGCGGTACGAGTGCGCGCGCTCAAGCGGCTGTATTAAGCCTTTATGATACGCACCGCATTCAAACGCCGGGTTCTATAAAAGATGATGCTGTTACGAGAATGACTTGGGCTGCTCTTGATCAAGCTGTGAAAGGTAAATTGGATGCCAACGCTCAGATTCGGATAGTTTCTCATACGATTATGAGTCCGACGACTAAAGCGGCTATTGCAGATTTTCAAAAAAAATATCCTAATACAAAGGTGGTTGTTTACGACCCCGTTTCTTCAGCAGCTATTTTGAAAGCCAATGAAGCGAATTTTGGCAATAAAGTGATACCGAATTATCGTTTTGATAAGGCGGATGTGATTGTAAGTTTTGGTGCAGACTTTTTAGGTACTTGGATTTCACCTGTTGAATTTGCTGCACAATATGCTTCAAAGCGTCGGGTAGAAGTGGAAAAGCCTGAAATGAGCCGCCATATTCAAGTGGAAAGTCACTTATCAATGACGGGTTCGAATGCTGATAATCGCATTTTAGTGAAGCCGAGCGAGCAAGGTGCAGCTATTGCTAAATTGTATAATGAAGTAGCAGCCTTAACAGGTACCCCCTCAGTATCAGCACCCAATTTGAACGATAAAGCTACTAAAGCATTAGCGAAAGTGGCTAAAGAATTGGTAGCAG
The DNA here is from genome assembly GCA_043754475.1 of Saprospiraceae bacterium. Taxonomy (GTDB): domain Bacteria; phylum Bacteroidota; class Bacteroidia; order Chitinophagales; family Saprospiraceae; genus JAAFJT01. The sequence continues at coordinate 24,938 of JAYUUR010000272.1, forward strand.
CGAAAGGTAAATCATTGGTTATCAGTGATTCTAATAATACAAATGAGCAAATATTGGTCAACGGCATCAATGCTATGTTGACTAATTATGATGCAACAATAGATTTTTCAGAGGCAAATTTGATGCGTCAAGGCGACGATTCAGATGTTCAGAATTTGATAAATGATATGAATAGCGGCTCAGTTAATGCTGTTTTCGTATTAAATGCCAATCCGGTTTTTGAATTATCCAATGGTGCTCAATTTGCTGCCGGTTTGAAAAAAGCCGGTATCAGTGTTTCATTCAATCAAACGATAGATGAAACAACTGCTGCTTGTCAATATTCAGCACCTGCCAATCATTTCCTTGAAAGTTGGGGTGATGCTCACCCTAAATTGGGTCATTATAGCCTTATTCAACCAACCATTTCACCTATATTCGATACGCGCCAAGCAGAGCAATCATTGCTCACGTGGGCAGACGCTGCACCTCAAAGTGAGCAGCCGATGTATGATTATTTGAAAGCGGTTTGGCAAGGCAATATGTTTCCTAAACAACGAGAATACACGACTTTTCAAGCATTCTGGGATGCTACATTGCACGATGGTGTTTTTGAAACAGTTGAAAGCAATCAGAAAGTTTTCGCTATTAATCTTAATGCAGCCACTGCGGCGGCGGGTATTACACAGCCGAATACAAGTAAGGATGCTCTTGAAATTTCATTTTATGAAACCATCAATATGGGCAATGGTCAATACGCCAATAACCCGTGGTTGCAAGAAATGCCTAATCCTGTCAATCGGACTGTTTGGGGCAATATTTTATCTATTCCTATTAAATATACAGGTGATGACTTTGTTTCTGCCGATGATTTGAAGGATGGTAATTTTGTGAATGTAACAGTTGGCGGTAAAGATTATAAATGTGTTGTCGTTCGTCAATTCGGTCAGATGGAAGGAACGGTGGCGATTGGTTTGGGATATGGTCGTGAAAAAGCGGGCTTATGCAATAATGTTGGAACGAATGTTCAAGCAGCAATACCCCTCAGTAATGGCTTGCCTCAATATTTTGCAACCAATGTAAAAATGAGTGGCAAATCAGGGCATGACGATTGGTTTGCTTGCGTTCAGCACCATCACACGATGGGCGTAACGGCTATTGAAAACGGCGTTCAAATCAATGCAGATGAAAAAGTATTGGCTTTTCAAGGCTCATTGGTTGAGAGAACGGTTATTCGTAAGTCTAATTTGAAAGATGTCAAAGGATTTGTTGAAAAATTAAAAGAAGAGAGAAAAGATATAGCAAGACTCAATTCATATACACTTTATCGGGGTCATGAAGACAATTACCAAAGCGGTTTGCATTGGTCAATGCACGTTGATTTGAATGCTTGTACGGGTTGTAGTGCTTGTACCGTGGCTTGTATGGCTGAAAACAATGTGCCTGTTGTCGGTAAATTTGAAGTTCAGAGACATCACGAAATGTCTTGGTTGCGGATTGACCGCTATTTTTATGGTGATGTTGAAAACCCAAATACGGTTTACCAACCGATGATGTGTCAACATTGCGATAATGCGCCGTGTGAAAACGTTTGCCCAGTGAATGCGACCAACCATAGCAGCGAAGGCTTAAATCAAATGACTTATAACCGTTGTATTGGTACACGTTATTGCGCCAACAACTGCCCTTATAAAGTGCGCCGTTTCAATTGGCAGGATTATACAACAGCGGATATTTTCCCTTGGAATGAGCGTGATTTAATGGGTAAAACGCTTGGTTTTAGCACTGAAATGCCTTATGGTGCGGATAACTTAACCCGTATGGTTTTAAATCCTGATGTAACGGTTCGGACGCGTGGTGTGATTGAAAAATGTTCATTCTGCGTTCAACGGATTCAAGAAGGTAAATTAACGGCTAAACGTGAAAGCCGTAAAATCGTTGATGGCGATGTTAAAACAGCTTGTCAAACGGCTTGTCCGACAGGTGCGATTACTTTTGGAAATAAAAACGATAAAGAAAGTGCTGTGAGCAAATTGCGCCATTCAGAACTCAATTATGTTGTTTTGGAAGAAGTAAACGTAGCACCCAATGTGACTTATACAGCTAAGATTTCTAATAAAATAGAAAAATTAGACGCATAAATGCTCCAATACTGAGGGGTCATTTTAATTGAAAATAAATTAAGAAACTTTATAAAGTTTTATAAAGAATTGAATTTCAACGAAATATCAATTTAAAAAATAGTAAAGTAAATGAGTACAATTGTTTCGCCTACACGAGAGCCGTTAATATTAGGGAATAAAACCTACCACCAAATAACGGAAGACATTTGCCGACCTACGGAAGCGGCACCATCAAAGGAGTGGATAATAGGCTTCATTGTGGCTGTTGCAGCTTTGGGTACATATTTCTTTTGCGTATTCTGGACTGTTTGGAACGGTATCGGCTCTTGGAACTTGAACCGGACTGTAGGTTGGGGATGGGATATTACCAACTTCGTTTGGTGGGTCGGTATTGGTCATGCTGGAACTTTGATTTCAGCTATCTTGCTCTTATTTCGTCAAAAATGGCGGACAGGGGTAAACCGTGCAGCAGAAGCGATGACGATATTCGCCGTAATTTGTGCGGGTCAGTTCCCGATTATTCACATGGGTCGTGTTTGGATGGCGATTTTCATTTTCCCTTATCCAAATACACGTGGTCCACTTTGGCCTAACTTCAACTCGCCACTTTTTTGGGACGTTTTCGCTATCTCAACCTATTTCACCGTATCATTATTGTTCTGGTACACAGGTTTAGTGCCTGACTTTGCAACAGTACGGGATAGAGCTACAGGTTGGAGACGTAAATTATACAGCAATCTCGCATTTGGTTGGACAGGGTCAGCGAAGCACTGGCAACGTTGGGAATCATTGTCCCTCGTTTTAGCAGGCATTTCCACGCCACTTGTATTATCGGTTCACACGATTGTATCCTTTGACTTTGCTACGTCGGTCATTCCGGGTTGGCATACAACTATCTTCCCGCCTTATTTCGTTGCGGGTGCGATTTTCTCAGGTTTTGCAATGGTATTGACTTTGATGCTCGTAATGCGAAAAATATTACATCTTGAAGATTATATAACCATTCAGCATGTTGAAAGTATGAATAAAGTCATCCTTTTAACGGGTTCAATCGTTGGTGTTGCCTATTTGACGGAGTTATTTATCTCTTGGTATTCAGGGTATATTTATGAGCAGTTTGCATTTTATAACCGTGTATTTGGTCTCTACTGGTGGGCATATTTCGGTATGATGTTGTGTAATGTCGTTTCACCTCAATTGTTTTGGAGTAAGAAATTGCGGACTAATTTATGGGTGACATTCTTTATGTCTATCTTCATCAATATAGGTATGTGGTTCGAGCGATTTGTCATCATTGCTACCACTTTGGCGCGTGATTATTTGCCATCATCTTGGAGTTACTATTCTCCATCTTGGGTTGAAATTGGTTTATTTATAGGTTCATTGGGTTTGTTCTTTACATGTTTCTTGATTTTTACACGCGTTGCACCAGTTGTTGCTATTGCTGAAATTAAATCAATTCTAAAAACTATGGGCAACCAATATGTAAAGAATAATACTGTTGCAGACCATGCACATCACCATGATGACGAAGCAGAACATGCTCATCCACACCATTAATTAGATATTAGATATTAGATATTAGATGGCTTTTATATTAATTATAGATATTTTCTATTGAAAGATTTTAATTTTAAATAAAATGAAATTTTATAATAAAGAAATCCTTTTTGGCTTATATAATGACGAAACTGAATTGCTCAGTGCCGTTAAAACAGCAGGGCGCGAACATCTTGACATTTGGGATGTCTTCTCACCATTTCCTGTGCATGGTTTGGATCCCTTGCTCGGACTTGAAGAATCGCGTTTGCACCAAGCAGGTTTTATCTATGGTATGACGGGTACTTTGACGGCGTTCTTGTTTATGACATGGGCATTTGTAAAAGATTGGCCTATCATATTTGGTAACAAACCATATTGGTCAGCTCCGGCATTTATCCCTGTTACGTTTGAGTTGACAGTGCTTTTTGCTTCAATCGGTATGACGGTGACGTTTTATACGATTTGTGGTATGGGTCCCGGTGTTGAAAACCCCACTCTCGATGACCGTATTACAGATGATAAATTCTGTGTTGCTTTCGATGTCAGCGGTGCGAGTTCAACAGAAATAGAATCATTGAAAGGATTTTTTAAAAATACAGGTGCTGCTGAAGTAAACACTAAGCGTATCTGATGGGTTTTGAATCTTTTAAGTAAATTAATAATGAATAAAAGAGTATTTAAAGGAATTTTAATAGCAGTAATGGCGGCTTTGATGTTTGAAGCTTGCTCTCCTGCAAGTGGCAATAGCCCTGGACATGAATATATGCCCGATATGGCTCATTCTGTTGCTTATGAACCCAATCGAATTGATGAATATTCACTCCATACTTGGAATGATAAAAGCGTTCGGACAGTCACTGAATTATGGGGAACACCTCGTTTGCCCGTGAATGGTACTATTCCACGTGGCTATGTAGGGTTAACGGCTCATAGCAATTCGGCAGATTATGAGGCTCAGCTAAGAGGTGGCGGAAACGGAATTTCAACACCCTTAAATGGTAATGTACCTTATTACTATACTGATACTGAAGAGGAACGCACGCGTGCCAATAAAGAAATCGTGATGAATCCTTACCCAATTACTAAGAAAAGTCTTGTAAAAGGTAAGGAATTATGGAAAATATTCTGTGGCATTTGTCATGGTGATAAATGTGCAGGCGACGGTTATTTAGTTCGGGAAGACGGTAAATATCCCGCTCAACCGGCTAATTTGCTTTTAGATACTTTTGTCAATGGCAATAATGGACGTCTTTATCATGCTATCATGTATGGTAAAAACGTGATGGGTAATTATGCCGATAAACTCAGCTACGAAGAACGTTGGGATGTCATTCATTACATCCGTGCGTGCCAAGCTGCAGAAAAAGAATTAGAGTATAGTGATAAATTAAATACTTTAAATCCTAAGGCGGGTATTGCTGATTCCTTGTACCAAGCTACAGTTGTTAAGAAAGCAGCACCGACTAAATCAGCAATTATGGAGAAAAAACCTGCCATGGAAGCCCCACATACTGAGGGGGGGAGTACAGGTGGGCATAGCCATAAAAGATAATTTTGATATTCATTTGATATAAAATATTTTAAAAATAAACGAGGTAACTCGATTTCATAATTTAATAATATGAAACAGTTTACATTAGAGTCAACACAGAAGAATGTGCTGTTCGGTTTGATGGGTTTAGGAGCAGTATGTTTAATTGCTTCTTACTTTGTTGACCCCTTGGGTGCAGTAGAGAGCAATCATCTACGATTTTGGACAAATCTGTTGCAAAATGCAGCTTTTTTTACGGGTATTGCATTCACTGCCACTTTCGCAATAGCGGCTACCATCACGATGTATTCAGGTTGGCATACAGCATTCAAACGCGTATGGGAATCCATGAGTTTATTCTTACCGATTGGTTTGGCTGGCATTTTATTGGTCGGGGTTGCTGGTAAATTAGGTATCCACCATATTTACCATTGGATGGATAATGATGCCGTAGCTAAAGACAAAATTTTATTGGGTAAATCCGGATTCTTAAACATGGGTTTTTATCTACTTGCTATCGGATTTGGTATTGTATGGTATTTATTTGCTCGCAAATTTCGCTCGCTATCACTCCAACAAGATGAATCGGGCAATGACCCAAGCTACCCGTGGTATAATAAAATGAAAGTTTTTGGAGCTATATTTCTGCCAATAGCTGGATTTACAAGTGCAGCAGCTATTTGGTTGTGGTTGATGTCTATAGATCCTCATTGGTATTCTACGATGTATGCTTGGTACACCACTGCCAGTTGGTGGGTGAGCACGCTCGCTATTACTATATTAATGCTCCTTTATTTAAAATCCAAAGGCTATTATCAAGAAGTAACGGAAGAGCATTTGCATGATTTAGGAAAATTGCTCTTTGCATTTTCTATATTTTGGACATACTTGTGGTTCTCTCAATATATGCTCATTTGGTACGCTAACTTAGGCGATGAAACGATTTATTTCCGTCAACGCATGGGTGAATTTCCGGTATTGTTCTATGGTAATTTAGTTTTGAACTTCGTACTACCGTTTTTGATTTTGATTCGCAATGATACAAAACGTAAATGGGGTTCATTGGCTTTTGCTTCTTCTCTTATTCTTTTTGGTCACTGGTGGGATTTTTTCCAAATGGTGAAAATTGGACCATATAAAGAGGCTATGAAACATCATGGAGCGGGCGGACATACTGAGGGGGCAGTGGGTGCAACACACGAAGCGGCGGCAGCTCATACAACAGATGCAGCACATGCAGTAGGTGAACATGCCGCTCAAGGAGCAGACCACATAGCAAAGGCAGTTGTTGAATCGGCTACTCCTGCTATGGATGCTTTAGAAAAAACAAATATTGAAAATTTCTTTCATTATAAATCGGATATGACAATGGGTTACGGTTTTCCGGGCTTATTAGAATTCGGGATTATGCTTGGATTTTTTGCTCTATTCGTTTATTTCGTATTCAGTAGATTAGAAAAAGCGGCACTTATCCCTAAAAATGATCCTTATTTAGAGGAGACAATGCATCATCATGTATAAGAAATGTTTAAAATACTGAGGGGGTATCTCAATATTAAAAATGTTTAATTAGAATAGAACTTTTAAAAAATTTAGACAAAATCTAAACAAATTTTTAAAGAGATAGTAGTATTTAGAATCATAATTAGACTCTAAATTTGCAATAAAATAATATTAGAAATGACGGCTTTAATTGTATTGTTGAGTGTTGTACTATTAGTTGTAGTATCCGTACAAATTGGTAGAATCAGCGAATTATCCGCAAAAATACGCGGAGAAGAAGCTGACGAAGATGATTCCAATCGTTTCAATGCGAGCTTTGGAATGTACTTCATGGTAGGCTTCCTCATCTTTTGCGTTGCTTCTGCATGGTATTACAAGAATTATATGATAGGATATGGACCTTTGCAGTCTGCATCAGTGCATGGGCCAAGCATCCAGCTTTTATTCGATGTCACCTTGTTTTTTACAGGGATTGTATTCGTATTGACGCATATAGCCTTGTTTTACTTTGCATATAAATACCGTGCTCAAAAAGGGCGCAAAGTTCTTTTCATACCGCATGACAATAAATTGGAAGTGATTTGGACAGCAATACCAGCAGTGGTTATGTGTGGTTTGGTTGTAGGCGGTTTGGTTGTATGGAATGATGTTATGGGCGATGTTAAAGATGGAGAAGATGTTATTGAAATAGAAGCAACTGGTGAGCAGTATTTATGGAGTATTCGCTATCCAGGTGCGGATAATGCTTTAGGAACAAAATATTTTAGAAATATTGTACCAGGAGTCAACAACTTAGGCATTGATTATAATGATCCAAAGAGTATGGATGATGCACTTGTTGATGAAATAGTGCTACCAAAAGGTAAAAAAGTACGTGTTCGGATTACCGCTAAAGACGTTTTGCATAATTTCTACTTGCCTCATTTTCAAGTAAAAATGGATGCGATTCCTGGTCTTCCCACGTATTTTATTTTTACGCCCAAGACGACTACGGAGGAATACAGGATGGAATTAAAAAAATTCCCTGAATACAATGTTCCTGCTGACCCTGCTGAACCAAACGGTCCTAAAAAATGGGAGTCTTTTAATTTCGAATTGGCTTGCGCTGAATTATGTGGGAAAGGGCACTTTTCGATGCGTAAATTAGTAAAAATCGTTTCCAATGAGGAGTATCAAAAATGGATAGCTGCTCAAAAATCTTCATTTGAAACTAATATTAAAGGTCAAGTAGAACCAGGTAAATTCACATGGTATAAGGGTGTAGCACAGGTTGACACAACGTCAACAAAATAGGAGAACAGAATAAAAAAAATATTAACAAAATAAACAATCAATACTGAGGGGTGTTAATGATTCATTCCTTTTAAAATATAGATAAAACTGAAATCCTATTTTGGAATCGGATTTAAATAAAAATAGTAAGATGGCTAATTTAACGTACCAAGATCCTGTTGAATTGATTGAAGAAACCGGTTGGAATGATGGTTTTCATGATCATCATGAAGGCGACAAGTATCAGTCTAATTTCATTTCACATTATGTGTTTAGCACTGACCATAAGATGATTTCAAAGCAATTCCTTATCACAGGGATGATTTGGGCATTGATTGGTGCAGCTATGTCCATTATTTTCCGTTTGCAACTCGGTTTCCCGGAAGCTGACCTTTCGTGGCTCAGACCATTGCTCGGCAAATGGATTGTCGTGAATGCAGAAACAGGTATTGGCAAACTTGAACCAGAGTTTTACTACGCATTGGTAACGATGCACGGTACAATTATCGTGTTTTTCGTATTGACTGCTGGTTTATCAGGAACTTTTTCCAATTTGCTCATTCCATTGCAAGTAGGAGCGCGCGATATGGCTTCGGGATTCTTGAATATGCTTTCGTATTGGTTCTTTTTCTTCTCGAGTGTCATTATGTTTTACTCGTTATTCTTGAGTACAGGTCCCTTTTCAGGTGGTTGGACGGCTTATCCGCCGCTTTCAGCTCTACCTCAAGCCTCTATCGGCTCAGGTGCAGGTATGACATTGTGGGTAGTGAGTCTTGTTTTATTCGTCGTTTCAGTTTTATTAGGCGGTATCAACTATATCACAACCATACTTAACTTGCGTACACAAGGCATGACTATGTGGCGGATGCCACTCACCATGTGGGCATTTTTCGTAACGGCAGTATTGGGTCTTTTATCTTTCCCTGTTTTGGCTTCGGCTTTCTTCTTGATGATGTTCGATAGGGGTTTGGGAACGAGTTTTTATTTGAGTGATATATTCGTAGGTGGAAAAGCTTTGGATCACGTGGGTGGTACGCCCGTTTTGTATCAGCATTTATTTTGGTTTTTAGGTCACCCTGAGGTATATATTATCATTTTACCAGCTATGGGTATCGCATCGGAGGTACTTGCCGTTCATGCTCGCAAACCGATTTTCGGTTACCGCGCTATGGTCTATTCAATATTAGCAATTGGCTTTTTATCTTTTATAGTTTGGGCGCATCATATGTTTATGTCAGGTGTCAATCCATTCATATCTAACTTTTTCGTCGTATTTACTTTGATTATTGCCGTTCCTTCGGCAGTAAAAGTATTCAACTGGATTGCAACACTTTATGGCGGTAATGTTCGGTTTACATCAGCGATGTTATTTGCGATTGGTTTCGTTTCGATGTTTATTTCAGGTGGTTTGACGGGTATTTTCTTAGGTAATTCGGCTATTGATATTCCGATGCACGATACTTATTTCATCGTTGCTCACTTCCATATTGTAATGGGTATTGCGGCATTCTTCGGTATGTTTGCAGGTATATATAACTGGTTTCCTAAGATGTATGGTCGGTTTATGAATGAAACATTAGGAAAAATTCACTTTTGGGGAACTATGATTGGTGCTTATGCTATCTTCTGGCCTATGCATTATATGGGTTTGGCAGGTGTACCGCGTCGTTATTATAGCTTCGATACTTTTGATGCATTTAAAGATTTTGGTGATACTAATAAATTTATTACAACTGCAGCTATAATAGTCTTTGCACTTCAAGTTCTTTTTGTTGTCAATTTCTTTTACAGTATTTGGAAAGGTAAAAAAGTAACCTCTAAAAACCCTTGGCAATCAAACGGTCTTGAATGGACAACTGAAATTCAACCGGGTCACGGCAATTGGGGCGATAAATTACCAGTAGTTCACCGTTGGGCTTATGATTATGGTAAAGATGGCGTGGAATATATTCCACAAATTGAACCGATGAAACCAGGTGAATCGGCTGGTGACCATTAATAAAAATTAAAATACCGATGGGTCTAACATCTAATGTCTATTTTCTAATATCTATAGACCCCTCAGTATTTCGATGATTTTTTGATAATTTTTAATAAAAAAATACATCAAGTGTCTTTAATAAATACGGCTAAAACAAGCATTTTATATACGATTGTTGAAAAAATAAAGGATTATGGCATTTTAATGAAATTTAAATTATCATTAACTGTCGTTTTTTCAGCCGTCATGGCGTATATGATTGCTTTAGATGGTAAGATAGTTTTGACTGATATTATAGTTCTTTTTCTGGGTGGACTTTTTACATCAGGTGCAGCAAGCGGTTTGAATCAAGTACTTGAAAAAGACTTTGATAACATGATGAAACGCACTGAAAATCGCCCGATTCCTGCCGGTAGAATGACCATTTCGGAAGGCATTTTTATCTCAGGCTTGATGAGTTTATTGGGTGTTTCGTTATTAGCATCTTTCAATCCATTGTCAGCATTCTTAGGAATGATTTCACTCATTTCATATGCGTTTGTTTACACACCTATGAAAAGAATATCTAATTGGTCGGTGACAATAGGTGCGTTTCCAGGTGCATTGCCGATGATTATTGGTTGTACCGCAGCGCAAGATGGTCAATTAACCACTTTAGCTATGACGCTTTTTGCCTTGCAATTTATATGGCAATTTCCGCATTTTTATGCAATTGCATGGTTGGCAGATGAAGATTATAAAAAAGCAGGTTTTAAGTTATTGCCTACAAAAAATGGAGTAAAAGATAATAATACAGGTAAATATTCTTTTATTTTTACATTGTTATTAATTCCTGTCAGTTGGGTTCCATATTATATGGGCGTTACAGGTTTTATATCTGCTATTTATTTGACGGTTCTGGCTTTAGTTTTTGCTTACTTTGCCATCCGTTTTTATCAACAAAATGATAGAAAAACGGCTTTAGCGCAAATGCTTTATGCCATATCTTATTTACCTTTGGCTTTAATAGGTTTGTTTTTTGACAAAATTTGATGAAATTTGATTGAAAACGGCTATTTTACTGAGGGGGTATCTATTTAATAAAATAACATGGAAGCAACAATAGTCAACAGAAGAAATAAAATTCACCCGTGGAAATTCGCCTTATGGCTTGGATGCGGGAGTATTACGATGATGTTTGCTGCTTGGACGAGTGCTTATGTTGTGCGACAAGCCGCAGGGAATTGGTTAGAGTTTAGATTGCCTGATATATTTTTTTACAATACAATAGTCATCGTTTTGAGTAGTCTGGCTTTACAAGGTTCTTATATAGCTTTTAAAAGAGAAAAAGAATTTTTATATAAATTCCTTCTCATATTAGCCGTACTTTTAGGTTTCGCTTTTGTAAGTTTGCAATATGTTGGTTGGACTGAGTTGAGAAATATCGGTATAGAATTGACAACCAATCCGTCAGGTAGTTTTATATATGTCTTAACAGCATTTCATGTGATTCACGTTTTGGCGGGTATTGGCGTTTTGGCAGTGGCTTTGGTTCATGCTTTTGCATTAAAATTCAAACCCACAGCTAAAAGAAAATTGCGTTTCGAATTGAGCCTTACATATTGGCATTTTGTAGATTTTTTATGGGTTTATCTATTGGTGTTTTTTGTTTTACAAAGCTAAAATCCTTTTTATTGTTAAATTATACTTTAAACAGAGTTATAAAATAATTAAACTATAATGGCTTCAGAATTGACAGTAGAAAAAGACCTACATCACGGCGAAGAAGAATCAAACAATGAACTCTGGCAGGGTGGTGTCGAACCATTCAAAGCCAGCTACGGTAAGCTGATGATGTGGTACTTCTTGCTTTCGGATGCATTTACATTCGCCGGTTTTTTGATTGCATATGGAACCTTGCGTTTTAGTATGCCCACTTGGCCCGTACCGGATTTTGTATTCCAAACAGTACCTTTTTATTCAGGCCATGCACCGCTTATTTTCGTAACTTTCATGACTTTCGTCCTCATTGTGAGTTCTGTTACGATGGTTCGAGGTGTGCAAGAGGGACATCGGGGCAACAAACGCGGTGTTGTATTTTGGATGTTTTTGACAATCTTAGGCGGTGCAACGTTTTTAGGCTGCCAGGCTTGGGAATGGACAACGTTAATTCAAGGCGAAAACGTTTCAGTCACACGCAATCCTTTTGGTCGCCATGAAATGGATGGTACTTATACTATGACAGAACATGGTGAGGCATACAAAGCGGGAGAACAACCTGAAACCTTCAGAAAAGGTCAAGGCTTTATTATACACGCTGAAACCAACCACACAACAGGTGAAAAAGTATATAATAAAGATGGAGTTCTTCAATTTGTAGAACGTCAATATGTTACTGCGGATGGTCAAAAAGGTCAATTAGAATTTGGTCCTACTGCATTTGGTGCTTTGTTTTTCTTTATCACAGGTTTTCATGGTTTTCACGTATTGTCAGGCGTCGTATTTTTATTAATAATAATGGTGAATGCGGCGAGCGGCTTGTATACTCGTAGAAGCAATCACTACGAAATGGTTGAAAAAATTGGACTTTATTGGCATTTTGTAGATTTGGTTTGGGTATTTGTATTCTTGGTTTTCTATCTCTTATAAGATTAATACCACATTTTGTATGCAAATTACCCCCTCAGTTGCCGCGCTCACGCTCGCAATGACATTAGAGGAAAATTTAACGAAAAATATTATTAAATATATAAAATATTATTAAAATGCAAAGCTACGAAGAAGGCATAGCAGTTGTAAAAAAAGGTCTTTATCTATTAGGTGCCATTACTTTAATTGAAGTAGGAATTGCACTTTTAGGCAATGGTCATATCATTGAGGGCTTTCACATGCCCAAATGGATTATGTATCCTGCCATGATTGGTTTTAGTCTTTACAAAGCATATTTCATTGTCTATTTTTTCATGCACATGGCGCATGAAGTAAAAGGATTAGCAATGAGCGTTTTGATGCCTTGCCTACTATTGATTTGGGCGGTTATAGCTTTTTTCAATGAGGGTGGCTCATGGCATGAAAGACGTGACCAAATCAAAAGAAAAAATGAACTACCTGCCAAACCGACAACTAAGCCGATTGGTATGTATGAAATAAAACAGTTAGAATCAAGTCAAACTAACTAAATAAATACAGGGCGGAGCAGTTAGTTCCGCCTTTTTTTATAACAATTTTCTCGCAATGAGGTTGTTTTATCTGTAAAAATTTCATTATGAATCAAGAGCCTGTCCGCAATAATAAAACACGTTCGCTACAGATTGCTTTAGTCGTTGGTTTAATCGTTGCCTTTCCTATTATTTCAATTATTATTAATTTTAAAGGTGCCGAAAACGGTCGGGAGTTTTATAAAGGTATTAAAAATAATTTGGGGCAATTGCCAGCTTTCTCTTCAATCGGGTGGAACAATGATACATTGACATCTGCCAATCTTAAAGGTAAAGTATTGATTGTATCATTTGCTTCCGATTCCAGTCGAGAAGAGGTGATGAATACTTTGAAACCGATTGTCAAAACCGAACAATTGAGAGAGGAAATAGACAATTTGAACTATTTGACTTTTGATTTGACCAATGATTCTATTTTTAATAAAAATTACCTTCAAAATTTGAATACCCGCGACCGTGAAATGTGGCATATACTGAGGGGGGGTAATGAATTACCTATCCAAATGAAACTGTCAAGCAATTATATAGTGTCGCTCATTGATACGGCGGGTGTCATTCGCCGCTTTTATGACGTGAGAAATCCCGTAGATAAAAAACTGCTTGTCGAGCATATTTCAATTATGCCGATTAGAAAAAAAGTGAACGTGGAAAAGAAAGATCAAAAGAGCCTCTAATCATAGACATTAGATTGATAGACTTTAGACAATAGATTCATAAATGGAAAATACAATTTTAGCGGATAAATTAAATAAAATTGCGGTTGTCGTATCGGTGGTTGTCATTGGTTTGGTGGTGGCTATGCGGAAAATACCGCGCTTGGATTTGGGTGTTGATTTCTCATTCTTACCGGCTATTTATTCAGCTACTAATGCGCTTGCGGCTGTTTGCTTATTATTGGGACTATATTTTATCCGTCAAAAACGGGTAACTGAACATAAAAGGATGGTGACTTCGGCATTGGTTCTTTCGTTTTTATTTTTGTTGATGTATGTTTTATACCACATTACAACACCCGAAGTCAAATATTGTGGCGAAGGGAGTATTCGCATATTTTACTTTATTTTATTGATTAGTCATGTCATATTAGCGGCTGTCAGTTTTCCATTTATATTATTTACTTACATCAGAGGATTTACCTTGCAAGTAGAAAAGCATCGAAAAATGGCGCGTTGGGTATATTGGGTTTGGCTGTATGTGGCTATTACAGGTCCGGTTGTTTATCTCATGCTTAGACCTTGTATAAATAGTTGATAAAACGTTGAAAGTGAAGCATTTTTATATTAATTTTGCGTAAAATTTCAATAAAATGACATCTAAAATAAGTAATATCACAAAGCAAAATAAGAAGCTGTCATTGCGAGCGATAGCATGGCAACTGAGGGGTATCGCTTTTATAATCGTCCTTAGTTTTGCCAATATTTCAAAGACTGAGGCACAATGCCCTATGTGTCGTATGACATTAGAAAGCAATTTGAAAGGCGGGGGTACGCAAGGCAGTGGCATGAATGCAGGTATTATGTATTTGCTTTTTACACCTTATATCATAGTGGGCGGCATTGCTTACGTTTGGTATCGCAATCGGAAACGTAAAGATGATTTCGATTTGGAAAATGAACTTGAAACGATTGCTTGAAAAACATAATAAAAAAACCGCCACATTTCAATGTGACGGTTTTTTTATTTACACTAATATTATATGAATAAATTGTTTAATAATACTTATTCATTTTAATTAAAGTATAAATTAACCCCGGTAGAAAAAATAAAAAGTATAATACAAGAGATATTATCCAATCGCTTCCACTCCAGTTATCAAGAAGTCCCATTGCTAACCAGCCCAAGCCTATAATTGCCAAAACAATATAAAGCCCTTTTGAAATATCACCAGTACTTGCTTTCTTTTTTAAAAACTTTTGAGCCATTTTTAACTTAAATTTTTGTACGATTCCTAACTTTTTGCCTGTCATTTCTTCGAATTTGCTTGGAGTTAAGCTAATTAATTCATTTAAATCCAATTTTGTCAATTCAGCTGGAAGGTTTTTCATTTCAGGATTTGACTTGAAATCTGAATACCATTTACTTGGATTAACTGCATTTTCGCTGTTACTTACCATACTCTTTTGAGTAGTATAACTTTCAACCATGGCAAATGAAGGTTGTGTAAGTAACAATGCTCCAAAAAGGAGAAGTTTAGTTGTAAATTTAATTAGTCTCATCATTAGGTTTAATTTATGATTAAAAAATTTTGGTTGACATCGCTAATATAGTAGTATTTCATTTCAATAAGAGAATATGTGTAATTATTTTTTACAGTTATCTTAAATTTAACTTTTGTGAACGCCCCACGCCAGAGCTAACCAGCCGAATAAGAAAAATAATCCACCCAAAGGTGTAATAGCACCTACCCAATTCACCCCCTCAGTTGCCACGTTCCTCGCAATGACATTCAGCACTTTTGCAAGCGTCAAAATATACAATGAGCCTGAAAATAAAATAATACCTAAAAGGAATGACCAATTCACTCGCTTAATCCATTGATTATCAATGAATTGAGAAATCAGTGTGACAAAACCAATCGCTAAGGCATGATAAAATTGATATTGCGCTCCGGTCTTAAATGTATCTACATATTGCGGTTCAACCAATTTTTTCAAGCCATGCGCACCAAAAGCACCTGCGGCAACTGCCAAACCTGCTAATAATGAGGCTGTTATAAGCCAATTTTTATTTTTCATTTTATTTTTCATTTTATTAATAAATTTATTTTTTTTGCTACCGATATGTTGCACCTCCAGTGCATTTTCTAGTCGGTTCACTAATATTACCTATCACTTATTACCCATTACTCATTTGATAGACCAATCAATAGGCGTTTGACCATGTTCCTGTAAATATTGATTGGCTTTTGAAAAATGTTTAGAGCCGAAAAATGCACCACCGGCTAAGGGTGACGGGTGGGCAGCTTCTAAGATTAAATGCTTGGATGTATCAATCAAAACTGCTTTTTTCCTTGCAAAATTGCCCCAAAGCATAAAAACAATGCCTTCTCGTTCTTGAGATAGCTTTTTTATGACGGCATCTGTAAAAAGTTGCCATCCTGTGTTTTGATGTGACGAAGCCTTTCCGACATTTTCAACGGTCAGCATAGCATTGAGTAGAAAAACGCCTTGCCCCGCCCAGCTCGTCAAATCGCCATGCGGAGGGATGGGTAAGCCTAAATC
>JAYUUR010000273.1:0-4299 GCA_043754475.1 Saprospiraceae bacterium
CTTTCTACACCCCATTTAAATCCTGCAATATAAGCCGTACCTAAACCGAGTTTACCCTGCCTTTCTATCAAATGAAGTTTATCAGAATGTATAATTTGTTTATTTTTAACGAGTTGCGCTGTTCCGTCGGGCGAGCCATCATCCACAATCAACACATGAAAGGGCATTTCAAGAGAAAATACTGCATCAATAATTTTGATAACATTCTCTTTTTCATTATATGTGGGTATGATTACTAGATTTCTTGACACGTCGAGATTATGGGTTTCTTTGATTGTTTTCTATCGCTTGAGTTTTACTGTGTAGCAAATATACGATTTTTGTATATTGTCGCAGCAATTTATTCACCATCGTTACTTTTTACAATATGTTGCAAAATTTATTCCGTTCCTACTTCGCGCGATTCATGTATCCGCTGGCTCAGGCTTTTGTTTTGAACAAAATACTGAGGGGGGTCATTTTTTGCACACCTTTTTGGCTGTACGATATTTGTCTAACATGGCAAGTGCGCTTGAATTTTTTCTTTTGGGATACCATACAATTAGGCTCCAAGCATGCTCATTTTTTTTATGAAACGCATTTTTCATCCCTCTTGTTGCCCGATAATATAGACAGTGGTCATCCGCCTTTTTTCGGTATTTACTTAGCTTTTATGTGGCAATTATTTGGTAAAACATTGATTGTCAGTCATTTATCTATGCTCCCTTTTTTATGGGGCATTACTTGGCAAGCATTAAAATTAGGTGAAAAAGCCCTCGGCGAATGGCAAGCAGTCCTTTTTATTTTAATATTAAAAGTCAATCCTATTATGGCAGGTCAGTCCGTCATGATGTCGCCCGATGTGGTTTTAGTATTCTTTTTTCTATTGGCATTCAATGCTGTATTAAATAATAATAAAAAAATATTAACTGTCGCCATTTTGGGGCTTTCCATGATTAGTATGCGCGGCATGATGACAGCCGCCATTTTTTTTATTTTTGAAATAATTAAAACTTTTCAAATATTAGACATTTACAAATCCTCCATTGCTTTTACTATTTCAAACATTTATAAACTCTTTTTTAAAACCATTTTACCTTATTTGTTGGGCGGTCTCAGTGCTTTGAGCTTTCTGATGTATCATTATTTTGAAAAAGGGTGGATAGGTTATCATGCAGGTTCAGAATGGGCAGATGCATTTCAAGTCGTTGATTTTCAAGGTTTTATAAAAAATATGATTGTTTATATTTGGAGATTGGTGGATGCTGGACATTTATTTTTAATGCCCATAATTTTTTATGGTTTTTACAAAATGAAAACAGATAGTGCTTTTAAAAATACGCGAACGCTTTTTATTTTATTATTCATTGCTCTCATTGTCCTCACTCCTACTTTGGTTATTTACAAAGGCTTGTTACAACACCGTTATTTATTGCCTATTTATTTGATTATCAATCTTTTATGTTTAAAAATTATTTCAGATTTGAAAAATGGCAAACTGCAAAATGGGCTTTATGCACTGGTTTTTGTCGGCTTATTGTCAGGTCATTTTTGGGTTTATCCACAGCCGATAGCCACCAGTTGGGACACCACTTTAGCCCAATTACCATATTATCGTTTGAGAAACGAAATGACACAATATATTGATAATCAGCACTTTAAATATGAAGATATTGGAACAGCTTACCCCAATTTAGCATCTTTTAAATTTATAGATTTGAAAGAGCCTGTCGGAAATCAAGGGGCATTTTCACCCGTTGATTTCAATAAAAACAAGTACATTTTTTATTCCAACGTGATGAATGATTTTAATAAAAAGGAGTTAGATGAGTTGTCTGAAAATTGGAAACCCCTCAAAATACTGAGGGGGGGACAGGTGATTGTGGTGCTTTATGAAAGGCAATAAATTCTCTGTTCAAAGTGGTTATATCTTACTAATCAAGTAGTTGTATAAATATTTCGATACTACGTATCAGTAATAAAAACTTGGCATATGTATTACTATAAACATTTTGACTCTCCGAGTCAGTATTTCGAATGAATCCCCTTGGAAAAAGTGAGGATCACACTGACTCGGAGAGTCAAAATATTTATAATAACTCAATTTTTGGCATTTCCTATTGACACGTCGTGTCAAAATATTTATGTTTTTCCTGCTATGCTCTAAACAAACCGTTTATGCCAACTGGATTTCACAGGCTTAATCCATTGCGATTTCATTGCGCCAATGCTTTGCACGAGGTTGTCAAAAACGAGGGTATTTTCTGAAAGCACCCCCTCAGTATAAAGCTTCGAAAACTCAGCAGCCGACACAACACTTACATCGCCATCTTCTAAAAAAGCAAAATTCATGCGCTCAAAAAGCTGTGTAACGTATTGATTTTCAATGCCTTTTATAAAATTTACGGATTTATCAATCGAACAACCGCTCGCCCCAGCTTGATTTTCATCCACTGCCAAAACAATAAATCGTTCAAAAAGCACATCCCCAGCCGCTGCCAATTGATGGCTGTGCGCCGTCCATTCTCCTACAAAACCATTAATTTGACTCCTCAAAACCGTGATTTCCATTTCAGAAAATGGGCGTGTACTTTGATATATCCACACCCGAGTCGAATCAGGCAATTGTTCTAATTTATCGGTCAATCTTATTTCTATTGCTTGCATATTTATTGTAGCGCGGAACTCCAGTTCCGCATTTGTTGTATCGCGGAACTCCAGTTCCGCACAAATAATCGTTTATCAAAAAAAGCATTTCTCTTTTAATAATTCCAACGCAAAGTTAAGATTTTATTGCCGAAAAATAGCCAAATACTGAGGGGGTATCAAATTAATATGCTGCTTTTAATTCAATATTAATTACATTTGGCTTATCCATTTATACCATCAATAACCAATAATTAACAACCAATAACCAACTTATGTCCGATAATTTAAAACAAAACCTCACGCTTTTCGGCTTAGTCATGATTGGCGTTGGAGCGAGCATCGGCTCAGGCATTTTCAGAACGCCTGGTTTGGTCGCCAAATCTTTGCCGGATGCCAATTTGATTTTGATAGTGTGGACGCTGGGCGGCGTCTATACGCTTTGCGGTGCGCTGACTTTTGCAGAGCTTGGCGGCTTATTCCCACGCACGGGCGGCATCTATCATTACCTCCGCGAAGCGTATGGCGAACCCGTCGCTTTTCTCTACGGTTGGAGCAATATTTTCATTATTAATACAGGTTCAATAGCCGGTTTAGCTTTGACATTTGCAGGATATTTGAATGTATTAACGCCTGTAAATGAACGTTTTACGGCGATGTCTATCATTGTATTTGTTACAGTCATTAATATATTTGGTGTTAAAATCAGTGAAATATTTTCCTCTATATTTACCTCTTTAAAAATCATTGGCATTGCTTTAATTGTCTTTGTCGGGTTGTTTTTCACTCAAAATACTGTCGCTACTGAGGGGGTAGCAACACCTGCTTCACCTGCTTTACCAACCGATATGTGGTCAGCTTTTGCAGCGGCTTTTATTGGCGTTTTATGGTCTTATGGCGGTTGGCACCATGTTTCATTTTTATCAGGTGAAGCGAAAAATCCACGCCGCAATATCCCTTTAGCGATGATGATTGGGGCATCCATCGTAACGCTTTTGTACGTGACCATCAATTTTGCCTATGTGCGTTTGTTGCCTATTAATCAACTCGCCACCTCTACAGCAGTGGCTGCCGATGCCATGAGCAGCGTTTTTACTGAGGGGGGTAAATGGATTGCCGTACTCATCATGGCTTCTACATTTGGGACACTTGTCATATACGCTATGTCGCTGCCACGCGTGTATTTTCAAATGGCAAAAGATGGTAATTTCTTTTCTCAAATGGCTTACATACATCCTACTTTTCGCACGCCAATAGTAGCCATTGTCGTACAATCGGTTTGGGCATTGGTTCTACTCTTTTACAAGGATTTCGGACAATTATTGACGTATATTACCTTCACAGACGGCTTGTTTTTCTTATTGTCGGCATTAACAATTTTCATTTTTAGAATCCGAAGACCTGATGCGGAGAGACCTGTGAAGACGTGGCTCTATCCCATCATCCCCATTATATTTTGCACGATTGCAACATGGTTTTTATTGAAAACATTGTTTGCAGAAAACTCTTCAGAGCAGGCTTTGGCAGGATTGGTGGTGTTGGGATTAGGTGTTCCGTTTTATATTTATTTTAAAAGAAAAAAGGCTTAAAATTATTTCACATCAAACAATAAATCAGCTTTTGAATACTTCAAATCGCCGGGCATCGTGCGCTTGATTTTCCAATATTTACGCG
>JAYUUR010000274.1:0-4292 GCA_043754475.1 Saprospiraceae bacterium
CGTTCGCTACATAAAACAATTAAGTTCCGCTATGATTGTCATATTTTTAACGACAATATTGGCGAATATTGGGCTGATACCCACCTCATCAGCAGCACCACCTTTATACGATGGCATCTTTAAATACATCGCACCAATGGCAATTTTTTATTTGATGTTGAGTGTCAATTTAAAAAGTTTGAAAAAAGCAGGATTACCCATGATTGGGAATTTCTTTCTTGGCGCAGTGGGTATTATGGTCGGTGTAGCGGTCGGTATGTGGGCAGTCAATGGCAAAATACGCATGGGCGAAAACTATTTTGCTGTTGGCGGCATGTTTACAGGCACTTTTATTGGAGGTAGTATCAATTTAAACGCCGTTGCTTTGCATTATAATGTGACAAAAGATGGGTCATTATACGCTGCCATTACTGCCATTGATAATATCATGACCGCTATATGGGTCATGGCGACGATTGCGATTCCAAAAATAATGAGAAAAATACTCCCTACGCCCAGGCAAGGCGCGGCTTCGGACGAAAGCTATGAACACGCATTGAGCGACATCGAAACCGTGAACCCCCTCAGTATCGCGTGGCTTTTATTGATTGGCTATGGGACTTTATTAATTGCTCAAGAATTGAATAAATTTTATCCCTCTTTACCCATGGTTATTTGGCTGACCACCATCGCTTTAGCATTGGCGCAAATACCTGCCATACAACGAATAAAAGGGAATAAACTCATGGGTATGCTTTGTGTATATTTGTTTTTAGCCGTTATCGGTGCCTATTGTGATATTCCGACTTTATTGAAAAACGGTGATTTAGCGTTGACGCTCATTACTTTCGTCTTAATTTTAGTCACCATCCATACGCTGTTTCAATTTGGTATAGGTTATTTATTGAAACAAGATTGGGATGTCATGGGCATTGCTTCACAAGCCAATCTTGGTGGGTCTTCAACCTGTTTGGTGGTTGCCCAAAGTCTTGGACGCAATGATTTAGGTTTAGCTGGTATTTTAGTCGGTGCTTTGGGTAATGCTGTGGGTACCTATTTTGCAATTTTAATGGCGGAGTGGTTGAGATATGCTTTTTAGAAATCATCGTCAAAATGCCTTTTATACTGAGGGGGTATCAATCAAAAAAAATATCCATAGTCAAAGGATTTTGCACAAGGGTTTGAGCATAGGCATTAGGCGTTAACCCAAAAGTTGTAATGAAAGTCAAAAAAAGAGCTTTTTTAGTGGACATGGATTGTCTAAAAATACCAATTTTAGAGCGCAATTCATCAGCATATTTTTTATCAATCGTAAATTCATTGATAGAAAACTTCATTTCACATAAGTTAATGACATGGTCACGTCTATCTATAATAAGGTCAATTTGTGCTTTTTGTCCTTCGTAACTGCCAACCCATGCTGAAGACAGCGTTTGAACGCCACTAATACCCAATGCTTTTTTGATACTGTCGAGATGGCATAAACAGACCAACTCAAAAGCATATCCACTCCAAGCCCGTACTTCGGGGCTATCAAGGCTATTAATCCAATTGTTTTTATCAAGGTCGCTACTGTTTTTGATGAATTTGAGGTAAAAAAGCGAATAAAAATCCGTCAATTGGTAGATACTGTTGCGGGTATTTTTGCCCATTGCATTGTATCTTTTGATAAAACTGCTTTCTTCCAATTCTTTCAAAATTTTGGTACTGCCGCCCCCATCTGATAGGTTTGCCAATTTTAGAAGCTCATCCCGTTCTAAACCTTTTGATTTTTGAGCCAATGCTTCAATAACGCTGATATATTTATTGGCATTTTTAAAAAGTGACGTGTAGAGGTTATCAAATTCTGTTCTAAAAACACCTTTAGGCGTAAAGCACAAGTCATTGATATTTTGAGTGGCACTTTTGCGAGGGTCAACTGCATCTAAATAAAAGGGAATACCGCCAAATGCCATGTATAATTGAATTAATTGATATTTATCAAGGGCAATGGATTGGTTTTTAAAAAATTCGGCACACTCTGACAAGGTGAATGGGTCGAGTTTAAGGCGATGCGTCACACGGTTGTGTAAACCACCTCTGTTATTAATTAAATTATTCACAATCCAAGCGGCTGCCGAACCACAGACGAGTAATAATATATCTTTTCTGGCACTTGCCCAACCATTCCAAAAATGCTCAAAGGCGGGTATAAAATCAGAATGAGGGGTATCATACCAGGGTAATTCATCCAAAAAAATAATTTTTCGACTACTTTTATCGGCTTCCAAAGCCGTTATAAAGTTTTGAAAAGCCTGAAACCAATCTTTGGGCACAGGTTTATTTTCATAGGCTGGAAAATAGCGTATTAAACCTGCGTGAAAATGGGTCAATTGCTGACGTGTGGTGACATTGGCAATGCCTGTTAATTGAAAAGTAAATTTATCTTCAAAAACATGGCGTATTAAAAATGTTTTGCCTACACGTCGCCGTCCATAAACCGCCACAAATGCTGATTTAGTGGCAATTTTCAAAGATTCTAATACAGCTATTTCTTCTTTTCTACCGACCATACATTGTATTTTTGACGCTAAATTACAGACTTATCGCCAATTTCACAATAGTTTTTCAGCGATAACTCAAATAAAAACAGACTTATCGCCGATTTTGGCTTTTATACTGAGGGGTCTTATCAAGGTTTTCCTCTAAAACCATTCAGCTTTTTAGCCATATCCCTTGCGCCCTCTGCTACAAAAGTGGCATCTGAACCACAGGCGATGAAGCGAATACCCATGCTATGATATTTGTTATAATCGTCTGGATTGAACAGTAATATGCCGATGGTTTTATGCGCTTTTTGAGCAGCTTGAACGATTTTATTCAAGGCATCTATGAAAGTAGGATGGTCAAATTGACCGAAAATACCCATTGCCATTGAAAGGTCGGCGGGCCCGATGAAAAGAATATCCACACCTTCTACGGCAGCGATTGCATCTAAATTGTCTAATGCTTCAAGCGTTTCAATCTGAACAATGCCTAATATATTGTCTCTGGATTCGTCATAATAGGTATTAAAATTTAAACCAAATTGCGTCGCTCTCACCATTTTTGCAACGCCTCTATTGCCAAAAGGCGGATAATGCAAGCCGTTGATGACTTTTTTAGCTTCAAATGCATTGTCCACTTTTGGGCACATGATTCCCTCCGCACCCATGTCCAATATGCGGGATATGCGCGGCGATTCAGCACTTTCAACCCTCACTAAAACAGCAGAAGAAGAATTTTCTAAGGCTTGTAACTGAGCCAACACATCTTTTTCAACACCAGCCCCATGTTCAAGGTCAATCAACACCCAATCAAAACCTGCTTGTCCGACGATTTCAGATGTTAAAGGACTTCCGAGATTGAGCCAACAGCCGTTGAGGGTTTCGCCTTGTTTGAGGCGTTTTTTTAAGTTTTTCATTAAAAAATAATTCAATTTATGTTAAATAAATAAACGTAAAGTGTTGAAAATAAATGTTTTATAAAATATTGATGTAGTGAGTATTAGTTTTTTCATTGCCTAAATTATCATCGTTTTTCCGATTGAATTCCTTTAGAAAAAACCTTTGCAATCGCTTGTTCTACCAATGATTCCATCATTTTATAGCCTTTCATTGTGGGATGCACACCGTCCTCAGCCAAATCGGGATTCATGCCATTTTTATCATTTTTCATAGCAGAATGGTAGTCAATAAAAGGTATTTTGTTTTTATCCGCATAGGCTTTGATGCGTTTATTCAAATCCACAATCATGTCTGAACGGTTGCCCACAGACCTCCGCCACTCAAAATTTGTAGCAGGAAGCACCGATGCCAATATCACTTTTAAACCGTTGGCTTGGGCTATTTCAACCATTGATTGAATATTGCCGAGGGTGAATTCGGGGTC
The DNA here is from genome assembly GCA_043754475.1 of Saprospiraceae bacterium. GTDB lineage: Bacteria > Bacteroidota > Bacteroidia > Chitinophagales > Saprospiraceae > JAAFJT01. The sequence goes on from JAYUUR010000274.1 coordinate 3,889, forward strand.
GTAAGGTCCCGTATTTTCAGCAACGTCATTTGTGCCAATATGTAGCACAACGGCTTTGGGTTTTAAAGATAAAACATCTTGTCGAAAACGCAGCAGTAGTTGAGTAGAAGTCTGTCCGCTAATGCCACGTCCGATGTAATTATGTTGAATAAAAAAATTAGAATCCACGCGTGCCCACCCCTCAGTAATGGAGTTGCCTAAGAAGACGACACGATTTTCATTGGCTTTTGGAGCAAGTACTTCCTTATTGGCTTCTTTAAATTTAGCCAAATAACCAAAATCAGTTTTCATGCGTTCAAATTCTTGAATGGCATAGTTAGCAACTGACTCTTCGCCAAATAGTTTTTCATATTTATTGGGGTATAATTTCTTTAAATACCCTTGCAATTTCAACCATTCGCCGA
>JAYUUR010000275.1:0-4291 GCA_043754475.1 Saprospiraceae bacterium
TCTATGCGCTTGTACTCTTGCGCCCAAATCACTGCGGGCATCTGTGCGATGATGGTATCTTCTTCTTTTTGCAACAAATCAACATAATAATGCCCGCGCGATTGCCCGATTTGACTAATTTCGGCAGTGACCCACAGGGCTTCATTGAAGTTGAGGGCTATGACTCGCCTTAGAAATTCATTGAGTTCTTGTAACGAATAAGTTTTCAATAGAAATATTTAAATTATTTTCAATAATTTTTAGTTTTTTATGAAAGAAGTGTAACCTTTTTCAAAAAAAAACATCTTATAGTTAGTCATATCAGGAATGAGACAAAAATAAATTTACATTTTGAGATTATAAACAATTGATTATTCCCTTCCGAAGGAATGCCTTTGGCAAAAGGGATTCCCTCGGAACAATGTTTAACAAATTCATCATTCATCATTTATAATTCATAATTCATCATTTATTTAAAAGAGTTTGCAAGATTTAAAAAAAGTCACACTTTTTAAGATAAATTTAACATAGGAATGAACTTTTATAGTAGAAATATTGTATTTTTATAGTGTTTAAAAAAACTTCGACCGAAATGAAAAATAAGACAATCAAATCCGCTTTGTTTTCCTCTATGATTTTAATAAGTGCTGTTTGCTTTATTTATGTAAACGTAGCAGCTACGTCTGGAAATAAAAACAGTAACAATGAACCTGCTGTAAGTATTGAAAATGCAGTTGTGAAAGATTCAAAAATGCCTGATTTGAAATTAATCAAATCAATCGTAGACATATTGGGCAAATTTACAACGGCTAAATAATTTGGCTGTAATTTTTTAAATTGCCTATAAAAAAAGGACAAGTGCACTGAGCACTTGTCCTTTTTTATTTGAATTTTTGCCAAAGAGGAAGTTGTTGTACCGCTGTACGATTATTTTTTCATTGCTTGATATGTCTTTTCGTATTTTGTCCAAGGCATTTTTTTATGATTGTCTTCGCCAAAATAAGTCATAATCATTTCAAATTGATCGGCTGCTCTAAAGCCCGGTATAGTTTGGATTAAATTTAAATCTTCATCCAAAAAAATAATGGTTGGATACGACATTTGCCCCCTCAGTAATTCCGCTGCCAATTCATTAAATCCTACACCACTTTGCGTCACGAAGCGATAAGTTTTATTTCTAAAAACAATATCACTTTTCTGTTCTGCATCCAATTTTACGGGATAATAATTGTCGTTGATGTATTTAATAATGTATTGTTGACTGAAAGTTGTCTTTTCCATATTTTTACACCAACCGCACCAACTGGTATATACATCAATAAAAATCTTGCGTTTTTCTTTTTTGGACAATGCTTCAGCTTGCTCAATAGTGTACCACTTAATGGCATCATCGGGTTTAACTTGCGCATAAGTCTTTGAAAAACAAGTTATTACAAATAGAAAAATAATAATAAATATTTTTTTATAACTCCACATGTTCTGCATACATTTCGTTAGTAAGGAATGATAAAACAAAGTAACATATTAAAGACGGTATTTCCAAAGTGAGTTGCTTAATGCCATCTTACTTTAAGAAAACTTTAACGGCAGATGTTAATGATTTTTATAAATCAAAACTTCGTTATCATCTAATGGAAAATGACTTTCAAGATTTTGAATTGGTAATGTGGGGGCTAAGATACCCCCCCTCAGTAAAACAGGGCTTTTTATGATTCTGGCTTCATCCCACAAGCCACTTTCTATAAAACTTTGAAGAGTTTTAGCACCTCCTTCAACAAGTAATATGCCGATTTTTTGAGTATGTAAATCTTGTAAAAGATTGTAAATCAATGACTTATCAAATTTTATTTGTCTAAAATCAATATTTTTTAAATTTTTTTCATTATTTGTATCTGTTGGAGTTGAACTTTCTGTATAAAGTATTGTTTTAATAGTTTCGTCAAAAATTTGTAGAGAATGGGAGAGTCTACCGTTTTTATCAAGTACAATTCTAACAGGAGATTTTCCGAAATAAAAACGATTGTTTAAAGCAGGGTTATCTGTTTCCGCGGTTTGTGTACCAATTAATATAGCATCACACTCGCTGCGCCATTTATGGACTAAACGTTTGGAAAGTTCGTTGCTAATCTGGATGCGCTCATTTTGTTTACCGATGTATCCATCAGTACTTTCAGCCCACTTTAAAATGATGAAGGGTCTCTGTTTAGAAATACTTATTATAAATGATTTTAAAGTATTTTCGTATCCATAGCGAATTTTTGTCGAAATTTCTTGCATAAGTTGTACAGAAACATTATTTTTACGTAATTTTTCAACACTTTGACCAGCAACATTCGGATTAGGGTCAGAAAATGCAATTACAACATGAGGTATTTTTTCTTTCAATATCAACTCCACGCAAGGCGGCGTTTTCCCAAAATGAAAACATGGCTCGAGCGAAACAAATATGGTGGACTCCTCCATGTATGGGATATTTTTAGATTTAATATCTGCAACAGCATTCACTTCGGCATGCGCTTCACCGTATTCGTGATGCCACCCTTCACCAATAATTTTGTATTTTGTCACAATCAACGCACCAACTGATGGGTTGGGAGATGTTTTGCCATTGCCCAAACGAGCAAGGTCAAAACACCTTCTAAGAAATATAAGGTGTTTATTAAAAGACATGAAACCTTTGTTTAATATATTTGTTAATGTTTGAAATGTGTTATACTTTTGTTGTAAATTTATTGTAAATCAATGTATTCTGACAAGGTATTTTACGTTATGTCGATAAACTGGTAAAACTTTTTAAAATAAATTCAAAATAATTGATGTATATACGTGAATTTTTTATTTTTGCATCAATACTCCCACTTAAAGATTAAATGGTTAGCAAACAAAAATATATAAATTAAAAATCAAAATCGTGTTAGTAAAAATCAAATTAAAAAACTCAGATGACAACGTCATTTTAGATGACAATGTTTACGAATTCCTGACATCCGATCCTTATCTGTCCCAGATAAAGTTCGTCGATAATCTGCGTAAACATTCGAGCGGATGCGTCGTATTCCAAAAAACTTGGAAGAACGCCGACGGTGGTGGTTACAAAACCGAAACAATTTATTTGCACAAGCTTATAGCCGAAAAATTTCTTGCTGCTCAACGCACTGCCGTGAAAAACTTGGTGGGTGCTAAAAACGGTGATAAATTGGACAATCGCTTGGAAAATATCTTGTGGCGGTCGAGATCTGTTGCCAGCCGACAACGTAAAACAAGCAGCCGTGCAGGATACACGGGCGTTTATCAAGAGAATAATCGCTACAGGGCTGTCATTTCTATCAATCGGAAATCCGTACATCTTGGGATGTTCGACACACCCGAAGAAGCGGCGGAAGCATACAACCGCAAAAGCCGTGAATTATTTGGTGACGAAGGGAAAGTCAATAAATTGGCTGGTTCTAAGTCTAAATAATTCAAAAAAAAGAACGCCGCGCTATGCACGGCGTTTTTTTTTCGCAAACCTATAAGGTTTTTTAAAACCTTATAGGTTTATTATCAATGAGTTACAGATATTTTTTTATATAAAATGACAACTTGATGACGTTTCTTTATTCAGCAAAACCTTTTTGCTGATATTCAGGATTTGGATATTTGTAAAAGCCTTCTCCAGTTTTCACCCCTAATTTGCCTTCATCCACATATTTTTTTAAAACTTCTGCAAATCGTTGGCTGCGGCTATCGTTGCGCCCTTTCGTAACGTGCCATGCCGTTTCCAAACCGATTTGGTCGAGTATGCCAAATGGACCTAAAGTCATCTTCGTATTGCCCATCCACGATTTGTCAATGTCTTGAATATTAGCGACACCGCGAGCGAGCAAATCACCCGCCGAACCGAGTAAAGCCATCAACATTTGATTGAATATATAGCCTGGATTTTCTTTTTGAATTAAAACAGGAATTTGATGTATTTTTTTACTCAAATCCATCAAAAGGTCAACTACCCACCCCTCAGTATCTGGGTGCGGCATGATGTCCACAACGTTCATCGTGAACACATCGTGGAAATGCCAAGCGCAAAAACGGCCAGGGCAACCACTGTCCTCGGCGAACATAGTTGGTAGTAAATACGATGTATTGGTTGTCACAACTGTTTGATTTTCAAAGAGTTGTGAAAAATCTTGGTACAATTGTTTTTTAATAGCCATATCCTCAGTCACGGATTCGCTCACTAAATGAATGTCTTTTACGGCTGCATTTTTATCGGTTGTGGTGGTGATACGCGCTTGAGCAGCTTGGGCATCCCCCTCAGTAATCAGCCCTCTTT
>JAYUUR010000276.1:0-4284 GCA_043754475.1 Saprospiraceae bacterium
ATGCCATGCCCTAAGTTAGCAATATAACGTGTCGTCCCGAAAGCATCTATCATTTCATGCACTGCTTTACGGATTTCAGGAATTGGCATCAGCAGTTTAGCTGGGTCAAAATTGCCTTGCAGCGTCACGTTTGTGCCTGCCCATGCACGCGCTTGTTGCGGCGAAATACACCAATCAATACCCAATCCACTTGCCCCTGTTTGACTCATTTCCTCCAACGCAAACCAAGCACCTTTAGCGAAAATAATGGTCGGACAATCTTCTTTCAGTGCCGCCACTATCTGACGAATATAGCGCAATGAAAAATTTTCAAAATCGGCAGGACTCAACAAACCGCCCCATGAATCAAATATTTGCACCACATCAGCCCCTGCTTTGACTTGATTTTTCAAGTATGCAATGGTTGTATCGGTCAGCATTTGCAATAGTCGGTGCGCTGCTTTGGGTTGTGTAAAACAAAAAGCTTTGGCTTCGTCGAATGTCTTAGAGCCTTTGCCTTGCACCATATAACAAAGCAATGTCCACGGCGCACCTGCAAAACCAATTAACGGCACTCGACCATCCAACTCCTTTTTTGTCAAGCGCAAAGCATCGAAAACGTAGCCCAATTTATCTTCCACATCGGGCATGTGTAGCTTTTCAATATCCGCAAGGCTTCTAATCGGAGAAGGCAAAATGGGTCCAACACTTTCAACCAATTGCACATCCATCCCCATCGCTTGCGGCACGACTAAAATATCCGAAAAAATAATAGCGGCATCCACGCCCACTTGGTCAACAGGTTGCAGCGTTATTTCACAGACCAATTCAGGCGTTTGGCAACGTTCAAAAAAACCATATTTGGCGCGTAAAACTCTATAATCAGGCAAATAACGTCCCGCTTGACGCATCATCCAAACCGGTGGGCGATCTAATTCTTCTCCTCTTAAAGCCCTTAGCAAAAGGTCATTTTTCAACATTTTGTGGTTTTATTTTTTTATTTAAATTTTAATAACTTATTGAATATCAATGTTTTATGAAAATTTTAAATTAAAACTGTAAAAATACTGAGGGGGGTAATAACTTTGCGAGGGTTTAAAACCCTCGCAAAGTTGTATCTACGTTTGCAAAGTCTTTATCAATTTATCCGCCCCTTTCAATAAAATACCCTGCGCCGCTTTTACCCCTAAATTTTCAGCTAAAGCAATAGGCATTTTCATTTCAATGTCTATTTTTTCTAAACAGTCCATGCTCAAAATATTGCCTTTTAAAACAACATTTCCCCCTTCAATAATCGCTAAAGCGGCAATCGGCGTAGAGCAACCACCCATTAAAGCGCGTAAAAAATCGCGTTCGATATGGGTACAAAGTGCCGTCATCGGGTCATTCAAAGGCTGACAAGCTTCTTCCAGCCAAGCATCTTCTCCCCGACAAACGACTGTAATCGCACCTTGAGCGGGAGCGGGCAACATCCAATCGAGGTTGAGACTATTTTCAGGTCGGAGGCCAATGCGTTCAAGACCAGCAGCAGCGAAAACTGCCCCATCCCAAGCATTATCTTGAAGTTTTTGAAGGCGAGTGTTGACATTTCCTCTCAAATTTTCAATTGTATGATTCGGGAAACGATGCAACCATTGCGCTTTGCGGCGAATACTGCCCGTTGCAATCACCGCTTCGGATTGGGGATTGTCTAAAAAATTAGGTTTATTTTTAAAAACCAAAATATCGAAAGGCGAATCGCGCTTCAAAACAGCCACTTGAACAATGCCCTCAGCCATCATCGTTGGCACATCTTTTAGAGAATGAACTGCTATATCAATTTGATGATTCAACAAAGCTGTATCAGCCGCTTTTGTAAAAACGCCTTGCACACCCATTTCGTAAAGCGGCGTCACTAAGTCCGTATCTCCTTCAGTTGTTATCAAAACCATTTCGGTCTGAAAGCCTTGTTGTGTCAAGTTTCGTTGTACGAGTTCAGCTTGCCATATCGCTAATGGGCTTTTCCGGGTTCCAATCCGTATTAAATCACTCTTCATAAATTAATTAGTAGATATTTAGATATTAGATATTAGACGCCATGAGTGATTTTTTGTTAAAATAAAACCATTTTGTATAGAACTGTAAAGGTAGTACGCTGTTAATAGGTGAATTAATTTGTAGAGTCATTTCCTTGTAAAAAAAATGCTATTAAAAAATTTACAAACAAATGACCGGTTTTTCAAAGAAAATGAAAGCTTTTTTTCAGTTTTTTGCATGTTTTTTTAAATAAAATTAAAATAGATACCCCCCTCAGTATTTTGAGCATTGAGCCAATTGATTCGCTCAAATAATTAATAAAAGAAAAGAAATGCCTACAAAGAAAGGAGTTGTTTTGATGAATTTAGGCTCGCCAGATTCTACGGAAGTACGCGATGTGCGCCGCTATTTGAATGAGTTTTTGATGGATGAAAAGGTGATTGATAAGCCTTATTTATTGCGCCTTCTTTTGGTGCGGGGTATTATTTCGCCTTTGCGTGCGCCTAAATCAGCCGCCGCCTACAGAAGAGTTTGGACGGATAATGGCTCACCGCTTATCTCCATATCGAAACAATTGCAACAGGCACTTCAACCTGCTTTTGATGAAACGGTAACCCTTGCCATGCGCTACGGCAACCCTTCACCCGAAGCGGCTTTTGATGAATTATTGGCTAAAACGCCCGATTTGGAAGAGGTGGTGCTTGTGCCATTATATCCGCATTATGCTATGTCGAGCTACGAAACGGCAGTAGAATATGCTCAAAAAGTGCATAAAGAGAAACTTTATCCCTTCAAATTAACAGTTATTGAGCCATTTTATAATAATGCCGATTATTTGAAAGCTTTTTGCGCGAGCATCGAACCGTATTTAGCGCAAGATTTTGACCATATTTTATTCAGCTTTCATGGTATTCCTGAACGGCATATTTTGAAGGGCGATATAACAGGCGAGCACTGTTTAAAAATGGACAATTGTTGCTCAGTAGATTCTCCCGCTCATCAAAAATGCTATCGGCATCAATGTTTTACGACCATGCAATTAGCGGCGGCGGCTCTGAATCTGCCCCCATCCAAATACAGCATTTCATTTCAATCTCGCTTGGGTCGTGACCCTTGGTTGAAACCATTTACTGATTTTCGATTGAAAGATATGCCCAATGAAGGCATTAAAAAATTATTGGTCGTTTGCCCTGCCTTCGTGAGTGATTGTTTAGAAACCTTAGAGGAAATAGCAATGGAAGGAAAGGAAATCTTTTTACACGCAGGCGGCGAATCTTTTACCATGATACCTTGCATGAATGTACATCCGCTATGGGTGCAAGCGTTGGAGAAATGGGTAAAAACGGCTTTTGCTGAGAATTTAGATGCTACTCAGGCATCATTGGTGCACTGATTTTTTTGTCATTCAGAAGAATCTCTTTTGCGTATTTGTAAAAGTAAAAATAGATTCCTTCTGAATGACAAAAAAATCAGTCGCATCTGTCTAATCAGTGTGCCATGGCATTTAAATTTCTACTCTAAAACCTCACCCCAATTTCTCCTTCAAAAACTGCCCAGTAAACGAATCCGCTACTTTTGTCAAACCTTCGGGCGTACCTTGATAAACTAAATGTCCCCCTGTTTTACCACCTTCGGGACCTAAATCAATGACCCAATCGGCTGATTTGATGACTTCCATATTGTGCTCAACGACTAAAACGGTATGCCCTTTTTCTACCAAAGCATTCAAGGCATCCAAGAGTTTTTTGATGTCATGAAAATGTAAACCCGTTGTCGGTTCATCAAAAACAAAGAAAATATGGTCTTTTGAACCCTCTTTTGCTAAGAAAGAGGCTAATTTGACGCGTTGTGCTTCACCACCTGAGAGTGTGGAACTCGACTGCCCCAAATGCACATAGCCCAAGCCGACATCATTCAGCGGTTTCAATTTTTGAATAATGCCTTTATCTTCTTTAAAAAAATCAAGGGCTTCTTCGACACTCATTTGAAGCACCTCAAAGATGTTTTTACCTTTATAAGTCACATCCAAAGTCTCCGTTTTGAAACGTTTGCCTCGGCATTCTTCACACTCCAAATGCACATCCGCGAGGAACTGCATTTCTACCACTTGCTCGCCTTCGCCCTTGCACGTTTCGCAACGCCCCCCCTCAGTATTGAAGGAGAAAATGCCTGGTTTATAGCCTCTGATTTTAGATAATTGTTGCTTTGAAAATAAATCCCTGATTTCATCATACGCCTTCACATACGTGACGGGATTGGAGCGCGAGGACTTGCCAATCGGCGATTGGT
>JAYUUR010000277.1:0-4270 GCA_043754475.1 Saprospiraceae bacterium
GGGCAAATTGTAGTCAAAACCACACGTGGTGCAGCACCATTTTCTTACAAATGGAGCAACAACGCGACCACAGATTCTATCGCTAATTTGGCTATCGGAGATTATATTGTCACCATCACTGATGCCAACGGTTGTACAGATGTGCAGACATTCAAAATTGATTTTGTCTCTACCACTTTTGAAGCCACTTCGGCTATCAGCAAAGTGACTTTATCGCCTAATCCGACTTCAGGCAATGCTCTACTCGATGTTGAGTTCCGCAAGGTTTTGGATGCCCGCGTTCAAGTTTACAATATGATGGGGCAATTAATTATGGAGCAACAAAGCAGGCAGACGGATAAAGCACAATTTGAATTAGATTTGAGTAATCGTCCGGCAGGTGTTTATCTTGTCCGTATTACAGCAGATAATAAAACGCATACCGCAAGACTTGTTAAACAATAAAATATTTTTAGGTTAAACAATCTGGTGTTAGTTGAAGGCATCTGCAACTTAGCGGATGCCTTTTTGTTTTTAAAGAAAATATTCTCTACTTATATAAAACAGAAAATAAAACTTTATGAAAATTGGTATTGTCTGTTATCCCACATTTGGCGGTAGTGGCGTCGTAGCTACTGAGCTCGGCATGGGTCTCGCCCGCAAAGGGCATCATGTGCATTTTATTACCTATCGGCAACCCGTCCGCTTGTCGTTTCAGCATTTTCAAGAAAATATTTATTACCATGAAGTATCAGGCGCGGATTATCCCTTGTTTGAATATCCGCCTTACGACACCGCTTTAGCCAGTAAAATGGTGGACGTGGTGAAATACGAAAACCTCGATTTGCTGCACGTGCATTATGCTATTCCGCACGCGATGGTCGCCTATATCACTAAAAAAATACTGTTGACTGAGGGGCGTTACGTGCCTGTTGTGACCACGCTGCACGGTACTGATATTACACTCGTCGGCTCTAACCGCACCTTCGCGCCCGTTGTCGAGTTTTCAATCAACAAATCGGATGGTGTGACGGCAGTGTCACATAGTTTGAAAAAAGATACGCTCAAGCTTTTCAACATTACCAAAGAGATAAAAGTTATCCACAACTTCATTGATTTCAATCGGTTTAAAAAAGTCAATAAAGACCATTTTAAAAAAATAATTGCACCCAATGGTGAAAAAATACTCGTCCATACTTCCAATTTTAGAAAAGTGAAGCGCGTAGAAGATGTTATTTACATTTTTAAAAAAGTGTATGAAAAAATACCGTGCAAATTGCTCCTCATCGGCGATGGACCCGAACGGCAATATCTTGAAGAACTTTGTCGTCAGATTGGGCTGTGCGACGAAATCCGTTTTCTCGGCAAACAAGATGCGGTGGAAGAACTCTTGGCGATTGCCGATTTATTCATCATCCCTTCCAGCAACGAAAGTTTCGGCTTGTCCGCTTTAGAAGCGATGGCTTGCGAAGTGCCCGTTATTTCGAGCAATGTGGGTGGCTTACCGGAAGTGAATATTCATGGCGTGACGGGTTTCCTCAGCGATGTGGGCAACATTGATGAAATGGCAAAATATGCCATCCAACTTTTAGAAAATGAAGAGATGCACCAACAATTCCGCAAAAATGCTCTTGAGCAAGCCCAAAGGTTTGATATAGAAAACATTTTGCCCCATTATGAAGCCTATTATGAAGAGGTGATGGAAAAAGCGATGCATGACAAAGCGGTGTGATAAAAATTCTAAAATCGTAATTCGGTAAACCTTCTTTTGAAAAAAAATAGTACGTTATGCAAGTCTTGATTTATAACGAAATTGACAACCTGACGAGTGTTAAAAAGCAAGTTGATAAAGTCATTGAGTATCTTCAAAAAGGCGATTTAAAATCTGCGGATGTCAAAAAGATGTCTAATACTGGTTTTTATCGCGCTAAATTAGACGATAAAAACCGTTTGCTTTTTCGCATAGGGCGGCATGGTGGCGAGCGTTTTATCTTTATTACGGAAATTATTTTAAATCATGACTATGCCAAATCGCGTTTTTTGAATGGTGCTGTATCCGACGAAAGCGACTTTACCCCCCTCAGTAATCTCGACGTTTTGAAGGACGATGACCTATTGCCAGTGTCTTTTGTCAACCGTAAAGTGAGGCATTTTAATATATTGGATAAAATTTTGAGTTTTGACGATATTCAAAACCAAGTTTTTTCTCTTGCCCCGCCGCTGATTATTATTGGCTCGGCAGGCAGCGGCAAAACGGCTTTGACATTAGAGAAAATTAAGCACCTGCGCGGCAGTATTTTATACATCACCTTGTCGCCTTTTTTGGTTGAAAATGCCCGTAATCTTTACTATTCAAATGGTTATGATAATGATAAACAGGAAATTGACTTTTTATCTTTCCATGAATACGTTCAAACCATCCATATTCCACAAGGGCGCGAAGTGACTTATCGCGATTTTGTATCGTGGATTTGGCGGCATCAGCAAGGCTTGAAAATACGCGATAGCCATAAGATTTTTGAAGAATTTAAAGGCGTTATTACGGGTTCAATAATTGATAAACCTTATTTGACCCGCGATGAATATTTGAATCTCGGTATTCGACGCTCGGTTTTCAATATCGAAGAACGCGAACAACTCTACGGTCTTTTTTTAAAATATTTAGACTTTTTAAAAGAAAATAACTTCTACGACTCTAACCTTGTTTCCTACGAACGCTTAGCAAAAGTGCCTAAAAAATACGACTTTGTCGTCGTGGATGAAGTGCAGGACATTACAAATGTGCAGTTGTATCTAATTCTCAAATCATTGCATTTGCCGACCAATTTTCTGCTGTGCGGCGACTCCAATCAAATAGTACATCCCAATTTTTTCTCTTGGTCAAACATCAAAACCATGTTTTATCATCAGGATTTGAAAGGCGATATTATCCGCATTTTAGCAACAAATTATCGCAACACGCCCGAAGTGACGCATATTGCCAATCAATTATTATTGGTAAAAAATGCTCGTTTTGGGTCTACTGACAAAGAAAGTACGTATTTGGTGCAGCCCAATTCAGCACATCAAGGGGCGGTTGAATTTTATGAAGACACCCCAAAAGTGAAGCAGGATTTTAATCAAAAAACTAAACGCTCAACCAAATTTGCTGTCCTCGTCATGCGGGATGAAGACAAAGCGGAAGCGCGAAAATTTTTTCAAACGCCTTTGTTGTTTTCAGTTCAAGAGGCAAAGGGTTTAGAGTATGAAAACATTATTTTGTGGAATATTATTTCGGGAAACGACCGTGAATTTCGGGTTTTGACTGAGGGGGTATCTAAAGACGCTCTGAAATCAACGGAAATCGCTTATGCCCGCGCGAAAGACAAGGCGGATAAAGACTTAGAGGTCTATAAATTTTATGTCAATTCGCTCTACGTGGCAATTACCCGCGCCGTAAAAAATTTGTATGTCATTGAAAAAAATAAAAAACATGAGTTGCTCGAATTGTTGGATTTGACCCAATTTCAGCAACAAGTGGGCATGAAAGAACAGCAATCATCGCTTGAAGAATGGCAACGCGAAGCTCGAAAACTTGAAATGCAAGGCAAACAGGAACAAGCTGAAGAGATTCGCAAATCCATACTCCACGTTCAGAAAGTGCCTTGGTCAACCATAGAATTGCGCGATTTAGCACAACTTAAAACGGATGCTCTAAATACGGAGCGTTTCAACAAAAAAGCCAAAGATCGTTTGTTTGAATATGCTATTTTTTATGAAGAACCTGAATTGTGTTGGAAGCTACAAACCTCGTATCCAAGGGCTAAACAATGGGAAGCAGAAACACCGCGCCGAATGAGAGCCGTTTTGAACGATTATTATTCAGACAAAGTGAAAGGACAACCAGCACAACAAATTCAAAAATATGGGGTGGATTTTCGCGACGAATTCAATTTTACGCCTTTGATGAACGCTGCCCGCACAGGGGCTATCAAAGTGATAGATATGCTCAAAGATTATGGCGCAGATACCCATGCAACTGACAATTACGGGCGCACCGCTTTTCAATTAGCCCTCTTGATGTCGTTCCGCGATAGCCATTTTGCAAAAAAGAGCTTTGCTGCCATCTATCAAAAACTTCAAACGGATAGTATTAAAGTACGGGTGGACAATCAACTTATCAAAATCCATAACCGCACGATGGAGTATTTTATGTTCAATTATATGTTGGCTTTGATGCACTATATTTTTAATTTAAAAATCAACGAGGTGGGCGTAGTACCGGGTTTTCAAACATCAGATTTTTTAACGG
>JAYUUR010000278.1:0-4267 GCA_043754475.1 Saprospiraceae bacterium
TTTGATACAACCTTGCGAGGGTTCAAAACCCTCGCAAGGTTGTTACAAGTAAAATAAAAATGCTTTTTCATCATTAAAAATAGCTATAAATGATTGATATTCAACAAATTACAGACTTACGACATTTGGATAAATTGGCTCACATTTTTGATTTATACCGCCAATTTTATAAGCAAAATGGTGATATAAATTCAGCTAAGGCTTTTTTGAAAGAGCGCATCATCTCTTTAGAATCTGTTATTTTTGCTGCTTTTGAAGGCGATACGATTGTGGGATTTACACAATTGTACCCGACGTTTTCGTCTGTAACGCTACAAAGAAGTTGGATTTTGAATGACTTTTTTGTTTTAGAAAATAATATAACTCAATGAATATCAATCAATTAGTTCGTAAAAATATTTTAAATATGAAGCCCTATTCATCCGCCCGCGATGAATTTAAAGGTGTGGCTTCCGTCTTTTTAGATGCTAATGAAAACCCTTATGACACTGGTTTGAATCGTTACCCTGACCCTTTGGCGTGGGCTGTAAAAAAGGAATTGTCAGTGATAAAAAAGGTAGCGCCTGAAAATATTTTCTTGGGCAATGGCTCGGATGAGGTGATTGATGTGTTGATGCGGATTTTTTGCGAGCCGAATGTGGACAATATTATTACACTGCCACCGACTTACGGCATGTATCAAGTGAGTGCTGATACCTGCGGTGTGGAGGTGATTAAAATAAATTTGGATGAGAATTTTCAACCGAAAATAGAAGAAATACTGAGGGGTGCTAATGAACGCTCAAAAATTTTGTTTATTTGCAGCCCGAATAATCCGTCGGGCAATGCCATTGAATCGGGTTTGATCTTGAATTTAATTAATAATTTCAAGGGCATTGTGGTAGTGGATGAAGCATATTCGGATTTTTCAACACAGCCGAGTTGTAGCGAGTGGATTGCTACTTTTCCGAATCTCGTGGTGATGCAAACGTTTTCAAAAGCTTGGGGTTTAGCAGGTATTCGATTGGGAATGGCATTCGCTTCAAAGGAAATTATTGATTTGATGAATAAGGTAAAACCGCCTTACAATATCAATCAACTCACGCAGCAAGCCGCCTTAGATGCCTTGAAAAATGTAGAAAAAAAGAATGAACAAGTGGCTGAAATCCTTGAGCAAAGGGCTAAAATGGCTGAAATACTGAGGGGGTTGGATGTGGTTGAAAAAGTGTATCCTTCGGACGCTAATTTTCTACTCGTCAAGGTTCGACAGGCGAATGCTTTATACAACTATTTGTTAAAAAAAGAAATCGTCGTAAGAAATAGGCACAACGTTGTGTTGTGCGAAGATTGCCTCCGAATCACCATCGGCGTACCTTCGGAAAATGCTAAATTAGTCAAAGTATTAAATGATGCCGCTTTTCAATTTGCTTAATTTCGATAAATTAAATTTTACAAACCATTGATTATCAACAATTTAGAAATAAAAAATTTAGATGAATAATTTAAAAAATACCATTGAAGCGGCGTGGGACAACCGCGAATTATTGAAAGACGCATCTACCCAAAATGCCATCCGCGAGATGATTGAGCTCTTGGACAAAGGACAATTGCGCGTCGCTCAACCGACAGAAAACGGCGATTGGCAAGTCAACGATTGGGTGAAAAAAGGTGTGATTATGTATTTCCCTATTCAAAAAATGGAAACGATTGAAGTCGGACCTTTTGAATTTCATGACAAAATGGCTTTAAAAAAAGACTATGCCAAGCAAGGTGTACGCGTTGTGCCTCATGCGATTGCCCGCTATGGTGCGTTCCTTGAAAGTGGTGTGATTATGATGCCTTCTTATGTGAATATAGGTGCATACGTGGGCAGCGGTACGATGGTAGATACTTGGGCGACAGTGGGTTCATGCGCTCAAATTGGTAAAAATGTGCATCTCAGCGGTGGCGTTGGCATCGGTGGTGTACTCGAACCTGTGCAAGCGGCTCCCGTGATTATTGAAGATGATTGCTTTATTGGCTCACGGTGTATCGTTGTTGAAGGGGTGCATGTGGGGCGTGAAGCAGTGTTGGGTGCGAATGTCTGTTTGACCATGTCCACACATATTATTGATGTAACCGGTTCAGAACCAGTGGTTTATAAAGGCAAAGTGCCAGCTGGTTCGGTGGTGATTCCAGGTACGTATCCTAAGCAATTTCCGGCAGGAGAATATCAAGTATCGTGCGCATTAATTATTGGAAAACGATCGCCGACTACAGATAAAAAAGTATCGTTGAATGATGCTTTGAGAGAGTATGGGGTCTCTGTTTAATAGCTTAAATTTGGAGGATGATTTTGTTCGCCACCCTCAGTCCCGCCAATATCGGGATGTCGTTCCTCCATATTTCAAGCTGTTCTAAACCTATACTGTTTTGAATAAAGGCATCTTCATTGGGTTGTTGGTGTATTTCAGCCAAGCGTTCCGTGCTGATTTTGGCATCTTGAGCGGAGCGGATAAAAGGAGACTTTTCTTTTTAAACAGCAATAGATTTTAGCACTTACAAGTATGACTAACCCCAACTTTTAAGTTGGGGGCTTCAATTCAAAGCACTTCTACGGCTTTAGCCAAAAAGCTATACGCAAGTTAGTGGCTAAAGCCGTAGAAGTGCTTGTTGTTCATAATCCCCAACTTAAAAGTTGGGGTTAGTCATACAAGTTATTGCTGCCTAAGAAGAA
The DNA here is from genome assembly GCA_043754475.1 of Saprospiraceae bacterium. Lineage (GTDB taxonomy): Bacteria > Bacteroidota > Bacteroidia > Chitinophagales > Saprospiraceae > JAAFJT01. The sequence goes on from JAYUUR010000278.1 coordinate 2,696, forward strand.
AAGTCTCGATAAAAGCCATTATTGGTTAATCACTTATGCAATATTAATCATTATTTTCTTAATTAGAGAACTTTATTTCACCCTTTTCCCCTTTTTAATCACCATATCCACCCGTTGCAAAAGATTGATATACCGCAATACATCGCCTTTAACGGCAATAATATCTGCTATTTTTCCTTCGCTGATTGTGCCCACTTTATCATCTACCCCTTGAAAAACAGCGGGCCAATAGGTGGCAGCTTTGATGGCGAGCAACGGGTCAACACCCATTTCTCTGACCCATATATCCAACTCATTCCAAGTGCTTTGGCTGTGAAATTTCAAGGGGATGCCTGAATCCGTGCCTATCATCATCACAACACCCGATTCTTTGAGTTGCTGAAACTTCTTTTTCAAAGTCGGTTTCCGATAAGCAGTCACTTGAAAATAAGATAAGCGACCCAGATATTTCAGACTCTCTTTGATGTCAGCGACAATATTATCGGGCAAGCCTACTTTCCAAGATGGGTCATCGAGTTTTTCGGGATGGTCTCTCACATAATCGTAATTCCATAAACCTTCGACGGTGGGTGTCCAAAAAAGTTTGGTATTGGAGTTGGCAGTCCGTTCTTTTATCATGTTGAGCACATCTTCGGGATATTCGGGTGCCATTGCCAAGCCTGTGTGCTCAAAACAATCTACGCCCGCTATGAGTCCGCGCCGAATCTCTTCGGGGCGGTGGCTATGACCTACCACTTTGAGTTTGAGCTTGTGCGCTTCATCTACAACTGCCATCACTTCATCCATTTCCATCAAATCTTGATCAATCAATTTGATACAGTCCACGCCGGCTTTAGCGAGTTTTTGCACTTTAGCCCGCGCATCCAATACGCCTTTGACGCCCCATCGAAATAGTTCAGTACCCGGATAAGGCGCATGTTGAATAAATGGTCCCGACATATACATGGTGGGTCCTTCAATCATCCCTTTATTGATTGAATCGCGCACGGCTATGGAGGCTTCAAGCGGTGCACCCAAATCCCTCGCGCTGGTGACGCCCGCATACAAGAGCTGCTTGGCAGACGAGGGCATAATAATGCTGCGAAAAACAGGCAAATAGGTCGAATCCCAATGGGTATAATCCGAATGACCGTTGATCATCAGATGCACATGCATATCCCACAAGCCGGGCAATACAGACATCCCCTCAGTACTGATGACTTCCGCATCCTTAGGAATGGCTAATGAACCGACTTGACCAATAGCTTTGATTCGCTCCCCTTCAATGATAATAACGCTGTTTTCAATGGGTGTGCCACCGAAACCGTCGATGAGGGTGCCGCCGACGAGGGCTTTTTTATTTTGAGCAGAAAGATAATTTATAAAGCATAAAAGGACGAAGAGTATTGTTTGTCTCATGATGGTATTGATTTTTCGTTAAAAATGAGAATAATTAGTCAATGATTAAATATCATATCTCCCTAAAATTTTAGGGAAGTTAAGAAAAGTTGAGGTATATTCAATGGGCAGGGCATTTATATATTCGCTTAACGGCTTTTATTTTAGATAACAAGCCGTTTATTTTCCACCGTA
>JAYUUR010000279.1:0-4263 GCA_043754475.1 Saprospiraceae bacterium
TGAGGTTCCACCTCTTCCCTTTCCGAACAGAGTCGTTAAGCTCACCCGCGCCGATGGTACTGCATCCTTGAATGTGGAAGAGTAGGTCGCTGCCAACTCGAATTATCGAATCGCTCCACTGGGTAACCTTTGGGGCGTTTCTTATTTTAAAAATAACAGAACATGAAAAAAGGAATCTTTACTTTAATCGGCTTTTTACTTTTCATCATAGGTGGCACCGCTTTAGTTTTGAGCTTAGTGGGAGTCAAGTTGTCTTTTTTATTATGGATTGATGCAGCTGGCGGACTGTTGGGTTTTATCATTCGTATTGTTATGATGATTGGTGGTATCGTTATAGCAGTGCTTTCTACTGGCAATTGGCAACAAGATGATGAGTTAGATGATAAAACGAATCCATAGATAAGGATAAAAGTAAATAAATATACTACCTTTGACCCTCAAAGAACTTACTTTGGTCAATATGCTGCTATTAAAAAACATCATTATCGTCTCTCCTTTCTCCGACCTCAATGGTCAATTAGCTGATATTTTCATTAATAAAAAAGGTCTGATTGAAAAATTAGACAACAACCTATCTGCTTCAAAAGATACAGTAGTTTTTGAGCGAGAAGGTATGTGCGTCTCAGTCGGTTGGATTGATGTAGGTATACAGGCTTGCGACCCAGGCTATGAACATCGAGACGATTTCGCATCCATTGCACGTGCCGCTATGGCAGGTGGTTTTACGGCAGTTGCACCTTTCCCTAATACAAATCCAGCGATACACTCTAAATCTGAGGTTCTTTATATAAAAAATAAAACACAATCATATCTTGTTGATTTTTATCCGATTGGCGCATTGTCTGAAGATTGTAAAGGAAAAGATATTGCTGAAATGCTCGATATGCACAGCGCAGGTGCTATAGCTTTCGGCGATGGTAAAAAGCCGACGCAAGATGGCGGCTTGATACTGAGGGGCTTCCAATACAGCAAAATATTTAATGGACTTATCTTTAACTTCCCTTTTGAAAAATCAATCGCCACGCATGGACAGATGCATGAAGGTATGACATCTACTTCGCTTGGTTTGCCGGGCATCCCTTCCATGGCGGAGGAATTGATGGTGCAACGAGATTTACAGCTTTTAGAATATGCTGATGGGCGATTGCATTGTCATAATATATCGACGGCGCGCTCAGTGGATTTGATTCGCCAAGCGAAAAAGCAGGGTTTGAAAGTAACTTCGAGCGTGGCAGCTATGAATCTTTGTTTTAACGACACGGTACTGAGGGGGTTCGATTCAAATTTTAAAGTCATGCCGCCTTTGCGCGACAAATTGGATAGCGAAGCCTTGATAAAAGGCTTGAAAGATGGAACAATTGATTTTATTTCATCCAATCACACGCCTGTGGATACGGAAGGAAAGGATTTAGAATTTGCGTACGCTGAATTTGGAGCAATTGGTTTGGAGACCGCTTTTAGTATGACGAATACTTTTCTCAATAAAAATCAAGGAAAGAAGTTAACCATTCATCAACTAATTGAGAATTGGGCTATTAAGCCGCGCACTGTTTTAGGGCTTGAAATACCCCAAATTACTGAGGGGGTCATGGCTAACCTGACGCTTTTTAATCCGAATGAAGAATGGACTTTTACGGAAAAAGATATTTATTCTAAATCCAAAAATACGCCTTTGCGAGGCTCACTACTGAGGGGGCGCGTGCAAGGCGTGGTCAATAAAGGGCAATATTGGATACGTTCGTAGAGAGATTGATTTTTTTTATCAAAAAAGTTAGGATTATATCCAGTATAATCTAATTTCGTGGAGTATTTCATATAGAAATATTTTAAGGAAACAATTTTTATTAAAAATTTAAATCAAAACGTTATGGCTATTTTAGACGAACAACAATCAGGTTTTATTGACCCCAATACTGTATCACTTCGCCCAACAGGCAACAAATGGGGCTTGATATTGGGTCTTGTCGGTGCTGCTTTATTTTTAGTATTCAATTTAACCGGTATGATGGATTATACGGGCACTAAAAGCAATATTATTCCCAATATTATTAGCTATGGTGCCATGATAGCTATTATTTATCAAGCTATCAAAATTCATCGTGATGAAGAATTAGGTGGATATATTACGCTTGGCAGATGTGTTGGCTTAGGAGCGTGGATGGGCTTAATTAGTGGTGTTATTACTGCTCTTTTCATGTTTGTTTTCATGAAATTTGTTCAGCCAGATTTCGCCAATACAATCATGGAAACAGCTATCAACAATGCTGAAGCGAAAGGACAAGACCCTGACCAAGTCAAGCAAGGTTTAGAAATGGTGAGCTGGATGTTCAGCCCGGGCTTTTTTGCTATTATAGGCCTTATAGGGTCTGTCATCATGGGGGTTATTTTTAGCTTGATTTTAGGTTTGATTATGCGTAAAGAACAGACGCGCCCGTTTTAATGTAGCAGACATATTTTTATGAAACAAAATATAATAAAGAATGGTATAATCGCAGGCGTAGCCGCTATCGGCTACGTCTTGCTTTTTTATTATACAAATAAAGAATGGTTGTTCACAGGCACTTTCGTATTCAGTTCGCTTTTGATATATCTGTTTTTTATGTATCAAGCCGCTAAAACGGTGGCAAAAGAGGACTTTAAAGTCGTCCTCCGCGCTGCTTTTGGCGTTTTTATCTTAGCCAATGTTATTTATTATGCCTTTGACTATGTGCTTTTTAATATGATAGATAAATCCCTCATTGATGTACAAAAAGAAAGCATGATTCAATATTATGCTTCGGGTGCTAAATCGGTAGAAGATCAAAATCAATTATCTCAAAGCATAGAAGAGGCTCAATTTCACAATTTTAAAGGCATTGCTTTTAATTTTGCCAAAGGTGCTATTGGTGGTTTTGGATTAGCAATTCTCATCAGTTTTTTAATAAAAAGAAAAGAAAGGTAGTTGTAAGTTTTTAGTGTGTGGTGTGTAGTTTTTAGTGTACGAATCTATACACCAAACACTAAAAACTAAAAACTTATTAAAATGGACATTTCTGTTGTCATACCGCTTCTGAATGAAGAAGAATCGTTGCCTGAACTCGAGGCATGGATTCGCCGTGTCATGGATGAACATGAGTTTCGCTACGAAATACTCTTTGTGGACGATGGTAGCACTGACAACTCATGGCGAGTTATCGAAGAGCTCGCTCTGAACAACCCCTCAGTACGGGGCATCAAATTTCGCCGAAATTATGGTAAATCCGCTGCGCTCAACACGGCTTTTGAAGCAGCACATGGGCGCGTTGTCATCACGATGGATGCTGATTTGCAAGACTCGCCTGATGAAATACCTGAACTCTACCGCATGATTGTAGAGGATGGTTTCGACCTCGTGAGTGGTTGGAAAAAGAAACGCTACGACCCCCTCAGTAAAACGCTCCCGACGAAGATTTATAATTGGGCGGCGCGGGGTATTAGTGGTATTCCAAATTTGCATGACTTCAATTGTGGTTTGAAATCTTATAAAAAAGACGTTGTAAAAAATATAGAAGTCTATGGCGAGATGCACCGCTATATTCCCGCTATCGCCAAGTGGTCGGGCTTTAGCAAAATCGGTGAAAAAGTCGTGCAACACCAATCACGCAAATATGGCGTGACTAAATTTGGATTGAGTCGTTTCATCAATGGACCTTTGGATTTGCTGTCAATTGCATTCGTAGGGCGATTCGGAAAACGTCCGATGCACTTTTTCGGAACAATGGGCACATTGATGTTCGCTTTAGGTTTTATATCAGCAACTTATGTCGGCATTAGCAAATTATATCGATTATATTCCGATTTACCAACCGTATTAGTGACCAATAATCCTTGGTTTTTTATATCCCTAACCATGATGTTGATGGGCACAATGCTCTTCATGGGTGGCTTTTTAGCAGAAATGCTCGCAAGGAACTCGCCTACCCGCAATTGGTATGTCGTTGAAAAAGAAGTTGGAAAAAAATGAATTACACCAAACATACCCTTCAAAAAATAGAGGAACTCATCGAAGAGTTAGGTTACACTGTCCGCTATGAAAAAGGCAGTTTTCAATCGGGATATTGCTTGGTAGAAAACAATAAAATAGTGGTCATCAATCGCTTTTTTGAAACCGAAGGACGTATCAATACTCTAATAGACATTATCGATAAAATAGAAATCAACACTGACCTCTGCTCGGATAAAGGACTTAAAACCTATAAAGAAATCCGTAAAATAGTGAAAAGTTAATAATGAAAAGTGAGCCAC
>JAYUUR010000280.1:0-12947 GCA_043754475.1 Saprospiraceae bacterium
ACTTTGGCTTGCTTCGCAAAACGCGAAACATCGCCCGTCACGCGGTCATCGAATCGCATACCGATAGCAATTAAAACATCACATTCATTGCATTTTATATTAGCTCCATAGTTACCGTGCATACCGAGCATACCTGCGTTGAGTTCATGGTCGCTTGGTAAATTGCCTAAGCCATGTAAAGTATGTCCTACGGGAATGCCTGTTTTTTCTACGAAATCTCTGAAAAGGTCTTGTGCATCTGCAATTTGAATACCATGTCCTGCTAAAATATAAGGCTTTTTGGCTGTATTAATCAAGTCTGCTGCTGCTTGTACAGCATCTAATTTTGGTTTTGGATTCGGATAATAGCTCCGTACTGAGGGGTTGCGGTGATACTCAAATTCAAAAATTTCCATTTGAGCATTGCGCGTGACATCTATTAAAACAGGACCCGGACGACCCGTGTTCGCTACGTAAAATGCTTTGGCAAAGGCTGCGGGAATTTCAGCCGCCGTTGTCACTTGATAGCTCCATTTCGTAACTGGAAAGGTACAACCCACAATATCTGTCTCTTGAAAAGCATCCGTTCCCAATAAATTAGCCCGCACTTGACCCGTTATACAAACCAATGGCGTTGAATCCAACATCGCATCACCTAATCCCGTAATTAAATTCGTCGCACCCGGACCCGATGTGGCAATGGCAACGCCTGTTCTGCGCGTAACACGCGAGTAACCCTCGGCTGCATGGATACCGCCTTGTTCATGTCGCGGCAAAATGTGCCTCAATCTATCCATATAGTGGTATAAAGCATCATAAAAAGGCATTATCGCACCGCCCGGATAACCGAATATCGTATCAACGCCTTCCGCTAAAAGACACATGCACATAGCTTCAGCACCCGTAACCCTTATTTTAGGCTTGCTTTCATTTACGGCAGTCACCGTTGATTTGTCCGAATGATAGGCTGGTTTAGTCATGATTTTTAAATTAAATTGGTAATTTGGTTAGTCTGATATCTAAATATCTAATATCTCCTAATAATCAATCCGTTACACACCCTTCACTGGCTGTTGAAACAGATCTTGCATATTTTAATAAAATACCGCTTGTAGCATTAATAGGTCTTTGAACCCAATGTAAACGGCGTTCTTCTATTTCTACAGCTGAAATATCGGCATCCAAACGGTTATTTGCAGCATCAATTGTTATTTCATCGCCATTTTTTAAGAGAGCGAGTAAACCGCCGTCTTGAGCTTCAGGAGTAATATGACCGACGACAAAACCATGTGTACCGCCTGAAAAACGCCCATCGGTAATGAGTGCTACTGAAGTGCCTAAGCCTGCGCCCATAATAGCACTTGTCGGCTTCAACATCTCGGGCATACCGGGTCCGCCTTTGGGTCCCACGTAACGAATCACAATGACATCGCCCGATTGTATTTGACCTGAAGTAATGGCATCGTTCGCCGCTTGTTCGCCATCAAATACTTTGGCAGTGCCTTTAAAATATTCGCCCTCTTTACCTGTAATTTTCGCAACAGAGCCTTGTTCCGCCAAATTGCCATACAAAATCTGAATATGACCCTGTTTTTTAATCGGATTACTGAGGGGTTGTATCACTTCTTGCGTTTCTGAAATAGGCGTTACGTCAGCATAATTTTCAGCAATCGTTTTACCTGTTACGGTTAAGCAATCGCCGTGCAGCATATTATTGTTCAACAAAAATTTCATGACTGCTGGAATACCACCTATGTTAAAGAGGTCTTCCATGACGTATTTACCCGACGGTTTGAGATTGGCTAAGAACGGCGTTTTATCTGAAATGCGTTGGCAATCGTCTAATGTCCATTCGATGCCGAATGATTTCGCAATCGCAATCAAGTGCATCACGGCATTTGTAGAGCCGCCCAAAACCGTTAAAACCGTAAACGCATTTTCAAATGACTTGCGCGTCACTATATCACGTGGCTTAATATCGTGTATCAATAAATTCTTAATCGCTGCGCCGATTCTATCACATTCTTCCTTCTTATCTTTTCCGACCGCAGGGTTTGAAGCATCGCCCGGCAAGCTCATGCCCATCGCCTCAATCGCTGAACTCATCGTATTGGCTGTGTACATGCCGCCGCACGCACCCGGTCCGGGAATAGCTTTGTGTATAATAGCTTTAAAATCTTCTTCTGTAATCGTACCCGCTACTTTCTGACCCAACGCTTCAAATGCCGAAACCACATCCAGCTTTTGTCCTTTATAAAAACCCGGTGCAATCGTACCGCCATAGACCAATATTGACGGCCGGTTCAATCTACCCATTGCCATCATCGCGCCTGGCATATTTTTATCGCAACCCACGACTGCCACGATGGCATCATACCATTGGGCGGAAGCAACAGTCTCGATAGAATCGGCAATAATGTCGCGGCTGGGTAGCGAAAAACGCATCCCATCCGTTCCCATCGAAATACCATCGCTTACGCCAATAGTATGAAATATCAAACCAATCAAATTTGCTTCTTTAATGCCCTCTTTGATGTCTTTTGCCAGACCATTGAGGTGCATATTGCAGGGATTGCCTTCCCAACCTGTGCTCACTATCCCAACCTGCGCTTTTTTAAAGTCTTCATCTGTCAAACCAATGCCGTGCAGCATGGCTTGCGCTGCGGGCTGTGTAGGGTCTTGAGTAACGGCTTGGCTGTATTTGTTTAATTTTTCCAAAATTTATGTCTTTTTAAATTAAAATTGTCTGATAACGATTCTCAAAAGTACACTATCAACAGTTTCTCAAACGGTTAATTAAAAAAGATGTTACGAGGTTCAATCTATTCAATCATAGATTAAACCATTGATAACCAATGGTTTATGTTTTTTCATTTTGACAATCCAAATGAGTTATGAATTATAAGTTATGAGTTCATCTCACAAACTCATAATTCATAGCTTATAGTTCATAACTCATTTACGTTGTAAATTAAAGAAATTAGGGTATGCCCAGAAGATTTTTTGAAAGACGATGTGCTGGATTTGGTATAAATCGCCGGTGCTGGACTCTGCATAATATTTATCAATCGCTGTACCGCCTTGTCCATTTAATATTAAAGTGCCGTCGGCATTATGCGGTATGATGGGATGTAATTTCAGCGTTTGAGTGTCGCCTTTTATTGTAGCAACTTGGATAATTGCAAATGGAATAGTAGCTTTCAAGGAATCTAAACGGGCGTAGCCATTTTCAAAACCTTCTGCTCCGAGGAATTTAAAACCCAATAAAAATGATTCGACTAAACCCTTTACAGGTTTGGTATTCATACGTGGTGTCATGGTAAATAGCGGATCAACTTTCATGTCTTTACCCCCCCTCAGTATTTTAAACGATTTTATCTTTTGCAAAGGATATTCAATAGAAACGGACTGAATTTCTTCGGGTTGAAGGGTGAAAATCATTCTATCGCGCCAATCTATTTCATCGGTGAAATACCGCACGCGTAAGCCTCCATTGAACCCGGGAATATGCGTCACATACGGTTCATTAGCATCCTCCATCATCATATGAGTACCCGATTCGTCCATATTCACGCCGCCCACGTAGTAGGATTTCAATTTATCATTGTGTTTATCATAAATCTCAACTTTAATGGCATTCGTCGCAATATCTTTTACCACATTTTGAACGGCATTGCGTGGCAATCTGTATTTCAACTCCACTCGATTGATGGTTTCCAAGAGATTATGCATCACATCCGGACGGGCTTTGTATCGATTATTGACCTTCCATACTGAGGGGGTCTCTCTTGTCAAAGTCACTTGTTTGCCACTTCTATCGGCGAGGAATATTTTATAAATATTGGCTGTATCTTTTACTGCAAATTCAAAATCATAGCCACTCATATTGGTATTCTTTCTATTTTTTAAATACCAAAACGTGGTGCTGCCTAAGATGAGGAGTAAAATAAGTAGAATTAGGTTTGTCTTTTTCATGGCTTTGCAATATCTCTATGTGTTCTATGTTCCTTATGTGTAAAAAGAAAAAAAAATTATGTATTAAACTTACGTTTCCGTCTCCAAAAATAAAACACCCCGAACACCCCTAAAAAAACCAAAGGTGCGACGATATTCAAGGCTTGAATCGCCGTTTTATTAGCTTTAGCTTGAACAGTATTGAGTAAGCGCAATTTCGTTTCCTTACCTCGCGCTTCGATAATGCCTTTATCATCGAGCATATATTCAATGGCGTTGAGCAAAAAGTCTTTGTTGGCAAATTTATACTTCTCATCGCGGTTATAACCCAAAGGCGAAATTGTGCCTTGTTTAGGGTCATATTCATTGCGAGCAATATCGCCGTCAGAAACGACGAGCATTTTAGTCGGTTGACTGAGGGGTTCAAATTTTTCACCTTTTTTCGCTAAAAAATCCATTTGCTCTTGCGTCAAACGATTAGCAAATGGGCTGGTGAATTCCCCTTCGAGCATTAATGCTAAAGGTTGCGCACCTTTATCGAATTTGGTCGGGTCGGCAGGGTAGCGGAGTACTTCAAAATTTAAACGCGTTGGCGTAAATTGCAAGCGACTTGTAGCAGAAGAAGCCAACAGCACCGTTTTTTTAACATAACTTTTTGTCGGAATAGAATCAATCGAACTCGGAAACTGCATCCAAACCCGATCAAGGCTTTTCACCACCGGATGCTTACTACTTGGCGCGACAACCGGATAATAATACCATGCAAACGATTCATACTGAGGGGCATTACCCGCCTGTCCCGTAGCCAATAATATATGAGCGGATTGCAAATCAACCACCATATTCGGATTAATCCGCGCACCATATTTATATAACAAATCATCCAAATTCAGGGGATAATCTGTCGGCAGCATTTCACCCGTTTTCTGCATACCTGCGAGGTCGGCATTAAGTTTATCAATGAGCCAGATGACTTTGCCGCCTTGCATCACATAATGATCTATTTGAAATTTTTGTTTTTCAGTAAATGCCAATTTAGGTTTGGCTACAATCAAAACATCTACTTTATTATCCGCTTTAAAAGGAATTTCAGTCAGTGAATCCAAATTAATTCTGCCTGTATCAAAAAAGGCGCGGAGTGTTTTTTCTAAATCTGCCGTTTCTTCTTTCTTCAATTCGTCATGCCCTTCAGTAAAAACGATGTTTGGGCGATCATTTTTCAAGAGCTTTTGAATCGCATTTGAAAATTTATATTCCAATAGCGAAACAGAATTATTCAAAGCAATATCCGCCCCTTGACCTTGCACATTGTCTTCCAAAAGTTTGACGATGACTTTTCTATTTTTATAATTAAACTCAGCAAAAGGGTAAATAAATTGCTCTGTTTTTTCGGTATTGTCCACCAATTTCAAGCGCATTGGCACCAGTCCGTCTTGTTTCATATCTTCAAAACGCTTTTTGCGCTCTTCGGATGTGCCACCTACTGAGGGGTCTTCAAATTTATATTCAATACGGGGATTCAGTGTGTTGAAGTCTTCAAGCATCAGGCGCGTGGACGTTTGCAATTGCTTAAAAGCTGCTGGAAATTTCCCTTCGAGCAAGACGCGAACGAATACTACATCGTCCAAACTCTTCAGTTGCCGTTTGGTGGGGTCGGTCAGAGAGAAGCGTTTGTCTTCAGTGAGGTCAATATGTCCATTAAAAACATTGGCTAATACATTTACCAATACCAATATCAGCATCGTCAGCCCCACCATAATGAGTGCCTGAGTGCGTTTGCTTTTGACCGTGTTTTTTATATTTAATTTTGCCATACGTAAATTCAATTTCGCGCAAATTTAAACGTTTAATCTCGCCATTTGTATATCGCATAAATAAAAAACGAAAACGGACGAAGCAACACAAAGTCACAACGCCCGTTTTTTTATTAATTTGAATCGAATTGGATGATTTCTGATAAAAATTCGATAATCTCTCTGTTTTGTATTTATTTATTTATTCGACTTCAATATATCTTGTCTTCGGTAAATTTCTTTCAATTCACTAACGAGTTTTCTCTGGTATGTGTAATGGTTTTCTCAATGTATCAAATACTGTTTATTTGTTTGAATTTTCAATACTGATAGGTTTCAGGTGATTATATTGATTAAATTTAAATAAATTTTATATATTTTTTATTTCATATTTTATGCCAATTATTGCAGTTAGTATGGTAGGAAATGTTAATGCTGAAATTTTTTAAGGGAATTTGTGAGATTTATTGACGAATTGACGAAATAGTTGGAGTTTATGGGGTGATACTGAGGGGGTGCAATTATTATTTAATAAAAATAACCACCCCCTCAGTAAATGAATCATTCTAAAGCCTCTCTAAAGTCGTCCACCAAATCGCTCACCGCTTCCAAACCGACCGAAATCCTCAATAAATTATCAGGACTTTGAGACAATACGCCTTCAACAGACCGCCGATGCTCTATCAAACTTTCAACACCGCCTAAACTCGTCGCATGTTTAAACAGCTTTAAACTTTGAGCAATTTTCAAAGATTCAGCTTGACCACCCTTGACCAATATAGACAACATACCACCAAAACCGCCTTTCATTTGCTTGGCTGCCACCGCATGATATGGGTCAGAAGGCAAACCTGGATAAAGCGCTTGCTCAATTTTAGGATGCTCGCTCAAATATTCAGCTAAAAGTTGCGCATTTTGAGCATGAACAGGCATCCGCACATGAAAAGTTGCCAAACTTCTGCACAGCAGCCAACAGTCAAAAGGCGAAGGCACTGCACCCCCTATTTTCTGATAACTTCTTATAAATTCATAAGTGGCACTTTTTTCTTTAAATATCAAAGCACCACCCAATATATCAGTATGACCCCCTAAGTATTTGGTCGTGGCATGCATTGAAATATCGACACCCATCTCCAAAGGCAATTGAAAAAACGGTGTTGCCCAAGTATTATCGCAAGCCGTCAGTATATTATGCGTTTTTGCTATCTCTACAATGGCTTGAATATCCGTAATTTTTAAGCGTGGATTGGAGGGCGTTTCTATCCAAATCAGTTTTGTATTAGGTTGAATAGCGTTTCGCACGGCATTTATGTCTGTCATATCCACAAGGCTATAAGAAATATGCCAATGTTCATACAATTTGCTCAATATATTCCGAATATGGTAGTAAATATCGTCAGGCACAATAACATGACTCCCTGCACCCAAACTCTGAACAACCCCCATCACCGAAGCCAAACCCGATGCAAAAGTGATGCACTCCACACCTCCTTCTAAAACGGCTAATTTCTGCTCCAATGCCCGCCGATTAGGCGTGTCATCGCGTGAATAAATATATGACCCAGGAAAGGAAAGACCATCATCCCCTCGTTCAAAAGTAGTAGAAAGGACAAGGGGCATGGCAACGCTCCGAGAAGCATCTTCAACAGTCCCAATGTGTATTGCTGCGGTTGATTTTTCCATATAATTGGACGATTTCCCCCCAACCCCCAAGGGGGAGCCGTTTGGAATAAATTTAACGAATTACTTTTTCAATAAATGAATCAATTTTCACTTCTTCCAAACGGCTCCCCCTTGGGGGTTGGGGGGCAAACGAATTACTTTTTCAATAAATGAATAAATCTTAATTTATTCCAAAGGTGTTCCCCCTTTGGGGGTTAGGGGGCTGCTCGCCTCTCCAAATCCGCCCTCTTCAAAGTAATCAAATGACCAATCGGTTTGCCATTGCGATAATTCTGAACGCGTAGTGTAATCGGTCCATCTGGCACTTCAATGGCACCTAAATATTTTGTAGAATGGCTATCAGGCATGGTATCATCCGTTGTAAAATAAATGTCTAAATTAGGCACTTCGCCTTCCATTTCAAGCATTAATTTGCCATTTTTCCTATTAATTTTAATTATTGCATCATATATAGCACGGCTATAATTGACATCCGCTATATCAGCTCTATCAAAACGAGATTCCATGCGTTGCGAGAAGTTTTCCCAGTTCTTCTTGGCTTTTGGCGACCAATAGACTTCTGATAAAGCCCACGCGCGCGGGTATGTCATGTATTCAGCATAGCGCAAATTAGGGATTTGCTCAGTCCACAAATTGCCTTGTCCACCTAAAATGTACTTGGCATCTACACCATCGGGTACGGGTTCAAAACTGTAACTTTTCTTCGTCCGCAAACCTGCATATATAGGTGGATCAACGCTTGCTTCGCCTTGGTTATAATCCAAATAGGCGAAAGTCGTTGGTGTCATCACCACATTATGACCTAAGTGAGCCGCTTCAATACCGCCTTTCACGCCGCGCCAACTCATGACAGTGGCATCAGGAGAAATGCCGCCTTCCAATATTTCATCCCAACCCAATAGTTTTTTACCTTTAGTTTTCAATATTTTCTCTACTCTATCCATAAAATAGCCTTGCAAATCTTCAACATGGCGGATATTCAATTTTTTCATCAATGCCTGACACCCTGCATCTTGCGCCCAATATCCTTTGTAACATTCGTCGCCCCCTACATGAATATATTGATTGGGAAAAAGCATTGCTACTTCCGTAAAAACTTTATCTAAAAACTCATACACTTTTTCATCCGATGGATTGAGCGCATTCTCTACTTTCATTTTAAAAGTACCGTTGCCATACCAATCGGAAAAGTTAGTTCCCGGGTTCACTTTTGTATTCGCATCCTTCGTGCAACTCAATTCAGGATAAGCCGCAATCGCCGCCATACTATGCCCCGGCACATCAATTTCAGGGACAATTGTGATATTGCGGTCTTGAGCATATTGAATAATTTCTTTTATATCTTCATGCGTATAAAAACCGCCATCGGTAGCCGCTTCGCCCGCTTTAGGATCAGCCCTTTCGCCAAAATGTCCTGTACGAGGCACTCGCCATGCACCTACCGAAGTCAGTTTGGGCAATGATTTTATCTCAATGCGCCAGCCATTATCATCGGTTAAATGCCAGTGAAAAGTATTATATTTTAATTGCGCCAATTGATTGATGTAGGTTTTGACATCTTCCTTTTTAAAGAAATTGCGACTCACATCCAACATAATCCCTCGCCATCCAAAACGCGGATAATCTGTGATTTTTACTGAGGGGATAGCCCAATTAGCCGTAGCCACCGATTTACTTTCTATTTCTTTCGGCAACAATTGCACTAAGGTTTGCATACCATAAAATAGTCCGCCGACTTGATTAGCTGTGATAACCACACCTTTAGTGGTGGCTTCCAATGAATAGCCTTCATTACCCAATTGGGCATTGGGTGAATCGTTCAAATTCAACTGAATTATGCCCGATTTGCCTTGTTGTGCAGCTAATGCAAAACCCGTTGAAGTATTCAGCTTTTGAGTCAACATATCCGCTACTTTACGCGCATCGGGTTTGTTGAAACTAATAGTTGTGGCTTTGTTCAATGTGTAAGACCCAGCCGATTGTTGCATCTCAACAGGTTGAGGAATCAAATTAATAGGATTATTTTGAGCATGTACTAAAGAAATGCTTAATAAAAGCAGGAATAACAGGCGTTTTTTCATAGAATGAAGTTGATTTGGTTAATGATAAAATTTCAAAACAAATGTAGATATTTTTTATTACACATAGTTAACATAGAACACATAGTTTTCTATATTCAGTCTATGTGTTCTATGTTAACTCCTATATAACTAATTTTAACTCATTGAAAATCAATAGTTTACAAAAAGGGTTTTTTACCCTTTTTTTTCACTTAGTTATATAGCTTGACGTTGGCGTCCTTCCACGCCCGATTACTATGTGTAATAAAAAAATGATGTGTCGTTGAAAATACAGTTAATTTAGTTTCAGTTTAGTGCTTGAGCATATTCAAAATCTTGATTTTATTTTCAAACAAATCCAAACCAAATTGCGCTCAGGCGGACACGTATATATAGGTGAGTTGCATCCGTTTAAGCAATATCAAGGCAGTTTGGCAAGGTTCGATACTGAGGGGGGGCGAGTAGAATTGGATTGCTATACGCATAATATATCCGAATTTTTAGGACTGGCTAAAACGTATGGATTGACATTAATTCAATTCCAAGAATGGTTTGATGAACATGATAAAACGACAGTGCCACGTATTTTGACTTTACTTTTTCAAGCGATTTGATAGCATTTAACTTGCAGCAAGTTTAGAACGTAGTTTAGTCAATTTTTCACCACTTTCCTAAGATACAACTCCTCTACTTTAGTCCGTGCCCAAGGAGTTTTGCGTAAAAAAGTCAAGCTGGATTTGATGCTTGGCTCATCAGTAAAGCATTTAATTTTAACCACTTGCCCCATCTTTTCCCAACCTATTTTTTCAACCAATTCAGTCAATATCGCCTCTAAGGTTTTTCCTTCCAATGGGTTATTAGAAATTGGATTTTTCATATTTTTAAATATAAACAAATTGTTTTGAATTGATATAAAATGCTGATTGTCAATGTTTTATGCCAACCAATACCTCAATATCTAATATCTCAATATCTCAATATCTAATATCTCAATATCTAAAAAAATCAACGTCCAAAATCATCCTGCAAACGCACAATATCGTCTTCGTCGGATGGATTATTAGGGTCGGTATGCTGCCATATTTCAGCAATAATACCCCAATCATCGAGTCCAACAAGGCGGTGGCGTTCTCCTTGTTTAAGTTGAATAGTTGTACCCAAAGGCAATTTTTTCAAAGCCGTTTGTTCGTCCGTATCGCTCACGACCACGCCCGCAACGCCATCTATCACTTTCCATATTTCAGCACGTCGGAAATGGTATTGCCATGAAAGCCTTTTATGCGGAGCGACTATCAAAAATTTAGGACTTAATTTATTAAAACCCTCAAAATCTTTCATCGAAAACTGAGGAAAATAGGTCTCGACAAATAATGGGGCTTGCGATTCGTCAATAACAAAAAAGCCACCCCACGGGCGCGAACGGTCTTGTTTGACAATCTTAAAACCGGCTTCTGTTACTTTTTTTTCAATGCGGTCAAATATTTTTTCATTACTGGCTTCTTTCATAACTTTCATTTTTTTTTACAAAGATAAGGATTCCATTGAATGTAAACAATCCTTGAAAACATATTTTGAAGCTGCATAAAACGAATTGTTGCAAATTTTTATACTTTTATGAGATGAATAGAAAAGCCATTATTACAGGCGCGACCAAAGGCATCGGGCGCGCCATTGCCGAAGCTCTCGCAACTGAGGGGTACGATGTAGCCGTGTGCAGCCGCAACGAAGAAGATTTGAAAGCCATGAAAGAGGACTTCGCCGTGCGATTTCATGACGTCGAAATCATCTATCAAGTGGTGGATGTGAGTGTGAAAGCTGAAGTGCTGGTATTTGCACAATTCGTTGAAAATCAATGGAATAGGGTAGATGTATTGGTCAATAATGCGGGTATTTTCATCCCCGGAGCCATCCATACTGAGGGGGTCGATGCTCTCGAAAAAATGATGGCAACCAATCTGTATTCTGCTTATCACCTCACACGGGCGGTGCTGCCGATGATGTTTAAACTCAATAAAGGACACATCTTTAATATGTGTAGTGTGGCGAGCCAAAAGGCTTATGCCAACGGTGGCTCGTACAGCATTTCAAAATTTGCCCTCTTGGGTTTTTCTAAAAACCTGCGCGAAGAACTCAAACCTAACGGCATAAAAGTAACGTCTATTTTACCTGGTGCTACTTGGTCGGATTCATGGATAGGTTTTGAAGCACCTGCGGAGAGGCTCATGCAAGCACGTGATGTGGCGGAGGTCGTGCTGGCAGCTTTGCGTATGAGCGCATCGGCGGTGATGGAAGATATTGTTATTAGACCCCAGATGGGGGATTTGTAGGAGGCATTTTACGTCTCGGATACTCTGAAAGTATATCGAGAAGTAGTGTTTTAATTTAAAACATAAACCAAATTAAATGAAAAAAATATACCTAACTTATTTATTATCAATATTTTACATTTTTTCTTTACTTGCTCAAACGGCTATAAAAGATACATTCCTTTTCGCATCAACCTCTTGGGAAACGACCGATATAGGCAATGGCATCACATGGCAGCATTACCATTTTAAAGAAAAACAGCTTTTTAACGCCAATGAAAACATCCATATTTTAAAGCTTAAAAACAAGAGTAAAAAATCGCGTTTGGCTTTCGCTTCCGCAGGCGATAGCCTCGTACTCACCAGTGAATTGGCTCGCCAAAACAATGCCCTCGCTGCTATCAACGGTACTTTTTTCGATGTTAAAAAAGGGGGTTCAGTGGATTTTATCAAAATTAATGGTCAAATATTGGACACAACTGTTCATGATTTTAAAAAATTAGCAGGGCATCAGCAAGCGGCAATCGTCATCAAGCGCAATAAAATGAGTATCGTGAAAGCACGCGATTCTATTGATTTTCAGTGGGTTACAAAATTAAAATATAAAGATGTGATGGTTACAGGTCCTTTATTGATTTGGGATAATCAACCCATACCCCTCAGTAAATCGGCATTTAACGACAATCGACACCCACGTACCTGCGCCTGCGTAACCAATAAAAATGAGGTTATTTTGATGACAGTCGATGGGCGAACGGCTGAATCCTACGGCGTTTCATTACCCGAATTAACCATTTTATTGCAGCAATTAAATTGTAAAAACGCGATTAATTTAGATGGTGGCGGCTCTACAACAATGTGGCAAGAAGGAAAAGGCGTCGTCAATATGCCTTGCGATAATAAAAAATTTGACCATGAGGGCGAGCGCAAAGTGAGTAATATTTTGATTTTGAAGAAGAAGTAGGGTGAAATATTTTATGCTAATAAATAACTCCACCATTTATGGTGGGGGTAAAAAAGTCAAGCATAGTTTAGGCTTTAGCCGTTCATCTTTCAAAATCAAAAGGTGGGCGGCTAAAGCCTAAATAACTGCTAATCGTAATCCCCACCATAAATGGTGGAGTTATAAACCTTATAATTTTCTACATCTTTTGTTTATTGAAAATCGAGTT
>JAYUUR010000281.1:0-4258 GCA_043754475.1 Saprospiraceae bacterium
GAAGTTCGGGAAAAAAATAATTTTCTTCCCGGTTTTAATCTTGAAGTTCGGGAAAAAAATAATTTTCTTCTCGGTTTTAATCTTGAAGTTTGAGGAAAAAATAATTTTTCTCCCGGGTTTGTATTTGAAAGCTTAAGAAAAATTATTTATTTTACTTTTACAGTTTGAAAACATCTTCATTTATAAATGAAAAACCTAACTAAAATCTTAAAAGTCGTAATGTATATATTAGCGGCTTTAATCTTTTTAGTCTGTATTTTATTTGGCTATCGCGATAAACCCATTTCAGAATTAAAAGCTAAATATGCATCCTCGCCTTCCGCTTTCGTCAGTATTGATGGCATGAACGTGCATTATCGCGATGAAGGAAATGCCAATGATTCGCTGCCCATTGTTTTAATATTTTAAAAAATACGGGGCATGTGCCAATGGAGGAAAACCCTAAAGAAAGTTTGAAGGCGGTATTGGATTTTTTGGGAAGATACTGAGGGGTATATAAAATCTTCACCTTTTCACTACCTTCCTCACAACCCTACTCCCACCTGCTATCACTTGAATAAAATAAAGCCCGGAAGAAAATGAGGATAAATCCAATTGTAAAGATTTGGTTTGACCCATTATTTGACCCATTCTGTTAAAAATAAACGTTTGTTCAACAATCAAACCATCGGTCTCAATCATGACTACCCCCTCAGTAAGAGATGGAAAAATGCGAATCCGATTGTCTAAATCGACTGAACTAATAGCAGTTGTAGCGCATGGATTGGGTTTGATAGCTGAGCAAATGGGTAAAATGGTGGTATTGAATGATTGCCCATTATATTGAAATACAGTTAATTTTTTAACCTGATTAGGCAAACAGGTAATCGTGGGCGATATTTCTAAATACAATAATGAGTCCGGCAAAGTAGGCAAACAGGTTAAAGATGGATTGCTGAAACAACTTAAAAAGATTAAAAAAGGTGGTAATTCAGGCAATTTGCTTATAAAATTATTAGAACAGCCCATATCTGTTATGGAACCGGGCAAATATGGCAGCGTGAAGATTTCATTATAAGAGCAATAAAAATTCTTTAAAGTAAAAGGCAGTGCAGGTATTTTATTAATTTTATTGTTCGAGCAATCCAATAAAAGCAAATTGGGTGGCAACGTCGGCAGCGACAATAATTGGTTGCTGCGGCAATATAAATTTACCAATGTAGATGGTAATGTGGGTAATGCCGTCAATTTGTTATTGGAGCAATGAAGCGTCCTTAAATTAGCCGGTAAGATTGGCAAACTCGTCAAATTATTGTCCGCACAATTCAAGGCGGATAAAGAGGAAAAACCGTTGATGCCTGTCAAATCGGTAATATTATTAGAAAGGGTGATGGTTCTGACACCTTGAGCAGCTGTAGTGAGATTATTTGCTGTATCAATACAAGTTGGGCATTGCCATTTGATAGCCTGAGCAAAATTAGAGTCGGCAATATGTTGTGCTGAAAGCGAACACATTGCCGACTCTAATAAAAGTGTGAAAATATACTTCTTCATGAGGCGATTCACTTATAACTACTTATTTTCTAAAGGCATCAATCTGAAAATATAGCCCGGTTCTTCAACGCCTACATATAAATATCCATCCCGACCCATTTCTACAAAGCGCAAACGACCTATATTTTTCAAGAGATTCTCTTGCGAAACTATCTTATTACCGTTCAATTTGCACCGATTGAGGTACATAAACCGCAGCGAAGTCACCATAAAATCGCCTTTCCAAGCCTTGTATTTATCGCCCGTAACGAAGGTAGCACCACAAGGCCCGATAGAAGGCACCCAATAAGTGAGTGGCTGTTCCATGCCATCTTGTTTTGTCAACGACGTCAAGATTGTTCCATCATAATTAATACCATAGCTGATGACGGGCCAGCCATAATTTTTACCTTTTTGAGCAATATTCACTTCATCGCCTCCGCGGGGACCATGTTCATCTGCCCATATCTCACCTGATGCAGGGTTCATTGCCATACCTTGTGGATTGCGGTGTCCATACGACCATATCGAACCATGTGCATCACCTTTACCTACGAAAGGATTATCTTTTGGGATGTTTCCATCATCCATGATGCGGTGAATTTTACCACAATCATTATTTAAAAGCTGAGGCAATTTTGAATCATGTTGCCCTCTATCGCCTACGCTGACAAACATATAGCCGTTTTTATCAAACTCTATACGGCTACCGTAGTGATGACGCGTTTTCAAATATGGCTGCGCGATGAAAATATCTTTTTGATTAGACAATTGAATACCCTCCAATTTGGCTTGCATTACTGCCGTTGTTGACCATTTTCCCCCTGCCGAATCCACTGATTTTGAATAAGACAAGTAAATGATTTTGTTTTCAGCAAACTTTGGATGCAATTCAACATCCATCAAACCGCCTTGCCCTTGCGATAATACTGAGGGGGTGCCTTGAATAATTGTTTTATTACCCATTTTATCAATTCTAAAAAAATCGCCACCTCTATCCGTGAAGAGCATATCGCCATCGGGCAAAAACGCCATACCCCAAGGGTTTTTGATGCCTTTTGCTATCGTATCCAATTTGATATTGATAGAACCGTCTGTGAAAAGGTTGGATTTTGGCTTCTCTTTGAAATCAAATGATTTGCGATTTTCGATAGAGGCTAAAATATAATCCGAAAGGTCGTTAATTTGTTCAGGTTTCAAAACCACACCCCAAGCGGGCATACTGAGGTCGGGATAACCTACTGTAATGCTTTGGACAATGTCCGCTTTGGTATTGCCATGTTTCCAATTTCTATCCACGAAGACATTGGCATCAGCTCCATGACAACCGGAGCAATATTGTTTGAAAGTAGCCACAGCGGTGCTTGCGCTTTTACCATTGATGGAAGACTCTACGCCTGGCGTGTGACACATCACAAACGCCGCTAAAGCGCATAAAGAAAGGAGATATTTATTCATTTTATGTAGTTTGATTTTGAGCAAATATAGAGAAGTTATTGGCTAATGTGGAGTAATGAATAATTTTTTAGCTAAAATACCAGGGGGTCTTTAAAAATCGTTATCTTTGTTATCTCTAATTTAATGATTAAATTTAAAAACTTACTTTTGTGAAAAAACAAATTTATGGCTGCAAAAGATAAGTATATATTTTTGAGGTTTCATCAGAATCAATAAAACAATGGCTGAAAAATTAAAAAAATACGAAAAAATTATAATTGACACATTGCGAGAATATGCCGTAATGTTCAATCAACAAAGAGATGGTCTTGAAGCAAAAGTGATTGTAGATAAGGAGGGAAAACATTATCAATTACTCAACTGTGGTTGGAGAAAGGATGATTACCAATTTTATATCATTTTTCATTTTGATATAAAAA
Source organism: Saprospiraceae bacterium (assembly GCA_043754475.1). Lineage (GTDB taxonomy): Bacteria > Bacteroidota > Bacteroidia > Chitinophagales > Saprospiraceae > JAAFJT01. Next base: position 3,390 of record JAYUUR010000281.1, read on the forward strand.
ATGGTAAAGTTTGGGTTCAAGAAAATAGAACAGACGTACTCATTGCACAAGAACTAACAGAAAAAGGAATCAATAAAAGTGATATTGTTTTAGGATTACAATTACCTGAATTACGAGCAGAATCGGGATATGCTGTTGTATAAGCATGAAATTAAAAATTTGCCAAATATACTGAGGGGGTGCTTTACAAGTACCCCCTCAGAAACTGTTTTAAAACCCTAATTGCATCTATTAGCCATAATTTTAATCATAGCTAAATAGCACATAGATTGACTATTACGACTTAGTTTTTCATAATCTTTGTTAAGTCTTCTGGATTGAGTAAACCAAGCAAAAGTTCTTTCGACAACCCAACGTTTAGGAATAACTTTAAATCCTTTTTGATTGTCAGTTCGTAAAACGACAGTCCAAACCCAACCCCAAAGTTCTTTGACCCAATTAATCAGTTCTTCGCCGCGATAGCCGCCGTCTGCCCAAACAAGTTTAATCCGCCCACACAAGCGAGCTAAATAAGGCGTTTTTTTGATATATTCGAGCAATAACATACAACCTGCTTTTTCTGAAACACTGGCAGCACAGACATAAACAGCTAATAAAAGCCCTTGTGTATCAGTTAAAATGAAGCGTTTGCGTCCTTTTATCATCTTTCCACCATCGTATCCGCGTTCTTCTCCACCACAAGAGGTTGTTTTGGTACTTTGTGAATCTATAATAGCTGCCGAAGGGCGTTTTTTACGACTCATTTGGTGGCGTATCTTTTTGACAAACCGAGTATGAATCATTTCCCATGTACCATCTTTACTCCAACGGTTAAAATAACCATAAACGGTTGACCAATTTGGAAAATCATGAGGCATAGCACGCCATGT
>JAYUUR010000282.1:0-4256 GCA_043754475.1 Saprospiraceae bacterium
GTTTTAGTGCCTTCCATTTCAGCCAAACCTTCTTGAGCTTCTTGAAGATTGGTCTCAATTTCTTTTTTCATCACCATAAACTTGTCGTATTCAGCTTTGTCTTTTTTAGATAATTTTGCTGGGTCAGCATTGTCGTATTTAGGTTTTAATTTAGCATAAACGCGCGTCATTTCGAGCGTCTCGTGATGCACACTGCGCCCATCTTTTCCACCTAAAAAATTCCAACCATGAATATCATCTACATACCCGTTTTTATCATCATCAATACCATTGTTAGGGATTTCGCGAGGGTTTGTCCACATAATATCTTTAAGATCCTCATGTTCAGCATCTACACCGCCATCTAAAACGGCTACAATTACAGTCGTCCCTTTTTTCCCTTTCAAAATATCGCTATATACTTTTTCAGTACTGACGCCATTCACCCCATTATCTTGAGCGTCCAGGTTGAACCAATTGTCGGGTGCTTTAGTCTGAGCCATCACTAATGAAGATGCCAGAATCAAACCGGCTAACAACTTTAATCGAATATTCATATCTCCGTTTTTTTTAAAATTAAAAAAATATTGAATCATTAGAAAAATAAAATTATGGATTGGTTTTAAACGCACAAAAGTAAAGTTTTATTAATTAAATATTGAAAATTTTAATTTTGACGTAATAGATTGAAATTGAAGACAATACGAATGAAAATTAGTATCGAATTAGTATTTTTTATATTTTTTGGAATCTTTTTTGTAAATACATAATGAGTTCAATTAAATCATATCCTATGAAAAGAATAATTACACTTTTATGCTTGTTTGCTTTGTTCAATAAATCTTATGCCCAATACTTTGAAGTGGGCGCTATTGGCGGTGTAACGAGTTATATTGGCGACCTTCAACCCAACTCACCCGCAACGGGTTCTTACGGTTTGACTTATGGCGCATTGATTCGTTTGCATTATCGACCGCAACTTTCTTTCAAAGTCAGTGCCATTTCAGGAAAATTTTATGCGACCGACCGCTATGCTAAAGGGTCAAGACGTTTTCGCAATCTCGAAGTTGAAACGCAATATTATGAACTCGCTGCTACTGCCGAGTGGAATATCGCTCAATATAATGTGTTGGATAGTAAAACCACTTCGCCTTATTTGTTCGCGGGTGTAGCTGGTTTTTACTTCAATCCCAGAGCGAGAACTGATTATAGTAACTACGAATGGGTCAATCTCCGCGCGTTGGGTACTGAGGGGCAGACGCTCGACGGTGGTAAAAAACCTTACAGCCAATTTCAGTTAGCTATTCCCTTTGGCGTAGGTATTAAAATGGCATTAGGTAAAAAACTCAATTTAGGTTTTGAACTCGGTTTCCGCCAAACTTTCACCGATTATTTGGACGATGTGAGCGGTAATTACCCTGATTTGAGCAAATTATCTGAAAAAGACCCTATTGCAGCTAAGTTCTCTTTTCGTACACCCGAACTTTTCAAAAGCTCATTAGAACTCCCTTCAGGTTTAAAAAGAGGCGATAGTTATAAATTTGACATGTATTTTTTCAGCGGTATTACACTTACTTTCAATTTGGCAGATAAAAGTAAAATGGAATTTAATGAGCGATATCGCAATTTTGGGAATAATTAATGCTTCAATTTGGAATTTGGAATTTGGAATTTATTGTTAAAAATTTAGTAAAAGGTGTTCCCCAAAAAGGAAACACCTTTTTTTTTATGCTTAATTTTTCAAGAGTTTATGCTAATTTTGTTTTTTTTAAAAATGAAAATATCCCAGAGCAATTACAACAATTAGAAAATAATAGATTTACAAATACTTAAAAATCAAACACTTACGCCATTCCTAATTATAAATTCCTAATTAAATTAAATGCTTAAAAAGCTTTTCCAAAAAAATAGAAATCCATTTCAAATAATAGGGGCTGCCGTGGGGGCGTTCCTCGGTTTGTTTCTCTTACTTTTAGCGCTTCAAATTTACTTCGATTTTCAAAAAATACTGAGGGGTAGCTCCGATGGCGATAATTATATCACTATCAACAAACCTGTAAGCCTTGCCAATACATTTCTCGGCAAGTCAGTTTTCAGCGAAGCGAATATAAAAGAGCTTGAAAACGAGTCAAATGCTATCAGTACTGAGGGGGTCGGCATCTTCACAGCTAATCGTTTTAAGGTGGGTGCATCGAGCAAAATGATGGGATTTTATACGGAGCTTTTTTTTGAATCCATTCCCGAATCTTTTATAGATGTGCAAGATCCGAAGTTCAGGTGGTATGAAGGGCAGAATGAAATACCTATTATCATGTCCAAAGATTATTTGGCTTTGTACAATTTTGGTTTTGCACTCAGTCAAGGCTTGCCGCAATTTACACCGTCCACTATTAGCCAAGTGAGTGTGGATATTACGATTCGGGGCAAAGGACGTGAGCAGGTTTTTGCAGGACGAATCATCGGCTTTAGCGAACGCATCAATTCCATCCTCGTGCCCGAGCGGTTTATGAAATTCGCCAACGACAATTTCGGCGACCAACCAGATATTGGTGCTTCCCGTTTGCTCCTAAAAGTTAAGAATCCTTATGATAAAAAGTTAACTAATTTTTTAGAAGATAAAGGCTACGAAATCAGCTCGGGTAGGCTCATCGGTGGGCGTTTGACCACCATTTTAAATGCTGTTATCAGCTCCGTTTTTGTTATTGGTTTTTTACTCATGATACTTTCTGTTATTGTGTTTATCCTTAATTATCAATTGATTATCTCCAAATCGGCTCCTGATATTCGCTTATTGCTCCAAATCGGTTATCGCCCTTCTCAAATCACGTCGGTACTGAGGGGGTCGCTCATGAAGCTCTTAGGCAGCGTTTTTTTCATCATCATTATTGCCTTGATTTTTACTCGATATATACTCCTCAATTGGATGGAATCACAAGGTTTTGAACTCAATATGCCCTATCATGGCTTAGTCATTTTAACAGGTATCGCTCTGATGCTTTTGATTACGACCATCAATTTTTTCAATATTAAGAAGAGCGTTTTGCAGGAGTTTTAAGGGTTTCAACAGAACGCTTATCGTAATTTGTAAAATTTATTTTAGAGTCAATTCATTTTCAATATCTTCAATACTTGGCAGACTGGATTTAAGATTATCAGGCAATATTCGGGTAAGTTCAAATTCAGAAATGCCAATAGGTTTTTGCAGACTTCGCAATGCATATTCCGCAATAATAGTGTCTTTGTTTTGGCAAAGAATCAGCCCAATTGTCTCTTTGTCGGTTGGGTGGCGCAATAAATCATCAACAGCCGAGCAATAAAAATTCATTTTCCCACTATATTCAGGTTTAAAATCGCCTCTTTTGAGGTCAATTACGACAAAACACCTCAAATGAAGATGATAAAACAAGAGGTCTATGGCATATTCTTTATCGCTCACAATCAAGGGGTATTGTCTGCCCACAAAAGCAAAACCTGCACCCAATTCTATCAAAAATTTCTCAATATGTTTTATAAGTTCAAGTTCCAATTCTCTTTCAGTAAATGGTTCTGCCAAAGTCATAAAATCAAAAATATAGGGGTCTTTAAGCGTTTGCTGTACGAGGTCTGAAAATGGGGCGGGTAGTGTTCGGTTAAAATTATGTTGTGTTATGCCTTGTCGCGTATACGCATCATTTTTAATCATCAGCCGCAGTGTATCTCGACCCCAACCTTCTTGCAACGTTTGCTGCATATACCAAAACCGTTGAGGTAGGTTTTTGATTTTTTCCATCAAAAGGGCATGATGTCCCCACGGAATTGCTTGTAATAAAGCAGCGTTTGCCAATTTTGCCACAGGTTGTGGCAAAATTGAATCATCAGTCAGATAAGCTCTGTAAAAAGCTATCATTCTACCTAAATTGCGTTCAGAAAAGCCCGAAACTTCGGGCAGCTCATTTTTTAGGTCTCTTGATAATCTTGGTATAACAGAAGCTGCCCAACCTTGTTGTTTTTGACGGAGGGCAATCATTTGTCCAATATCCCAATACATTGCAATCATTTCAGCATTTGCGGCAAAAGTGGCTTTTATTTGTGCCGCTCTAATGCGTTGTTTGATGTCTCCTAATAGATTTTTATATGATTGAATTTCCATAAAAATTGTGTTGTTTTTTCTTAATACGGCTCAAAAATATAAAAAATTTTATTAGGTTTTTATTTTATTTTTAAAATAAAATATTGAATTTTAAAATAAAATAAAAATAAAATACTTTCACCTTGTAGTTATCTCTTGATTTTTACTC
>JAYUUR010000283.1:0-12923 GCA_043754475.1 Saprospiraceae bacterium
CTTAGATAAAATTAAACAAAAAGAGGATACGATAAAAGGGTTCTTCAGACACCCGAAAGTCGTATTTGGTTCTTAATAATCCGTTTATCTATAAATAAACTATCTGTAAAAAACTAAAAACCTTGATTTTATGAAAAAACTCCTAACTACCGTTGCTATAACTCTATTAATGTGCTGCACCATCGACAGCCTCAAAGCCCAAACCCAGTTTGATTTAGTCATTATTTTTCAACCGACAGCCACATTTGCCAATATTACTGCCATCAAAACAGCCCTGAATGCTACGCAATTGGATTCTACATTTCCTTCTCGCGCACTATTATGGCGTTGTAATTTGCTTTTTCCGTTAACTCTGACCTTGCCTAAGTTAGGTGGCGGCACGTTTGCAGGTCTTGTCAATACGCCTTCGGATGCCGTCGGTGTGGTGTGCGGAACGGGGCAATCGGAGGGCGTTTCCAACAACGATGTATATGTTATTCCTCAAACCGATACCGTTCGAGAGTCTTTCACACAGCCCCCTCCCCTCTTCGGGAATAGCTGTACAGCTGCTGCAACGGACTCTATTGTCACCTGCAAACCGGGCAGGCGAGCGGTGAAAATTGCTATTTTGGATTCGGGTATTGATTGTGATAGGAGAGAAACCGGTATTGTTGTAGCCCATGATTCACTTAAACCGTATGTCTGCGTTGGACAAGATATTTTGGACGATAAAGACAGCGATGGCAACGGCTATATTGATGATTTAATCGGTTACGATTTTGTCAATAATACAGGTATTCCAAAGGATTCGACAGGTCATGGCACGTTCGTAGCAGGTGTTATTAGCCGCATTTTGAAGCGAAATAATGCTGATAATATCAAGTTTTTTGTTCTGAAAGTTTTAGATGGCAAAAACAGAGGTTTTGAATATAATTTCATTCGCGCCCTCGATTATGCCATTAAACAAAAGGTGGAAATCGTGAATTGCAGCTTTATCAGCAGTGCTGCGCTCATGGACACTATGCAGCCCTTGACTTCTGCCATTTATACCGCCAAAAAAGCGGGCGTTTTGGTTTCTCTCGCCGCTGGGAATAATGGTAAAGACATTGACCTAACAGCCAATTGGTATGGACCAGCAGTTTTTCAAAATGAAAATATCATTGTGACAGGTGCAACTGCCTGTACGGATAGCGTCGCCTCATTCTCCAATTTTGCTAAGAAGAATGTAGACATTTTTGCCCCCGGCAAAGGCTTAGTGAGCACTTGGATTCGGACAGGCGTTTGCGCCACGAATTGTTATGCCTTTAATACAGGCACTTCCTTTGTTGCCCCTCAAACAACGGCAGTTGCTGCGCTTTTAGCCTCTAACTTGGCAGGCAGCGATTGGTTGCGCGTGAAATGCAGCATCTTAAAAAGTACAACTTTCAAGAGTTTTTTGGTAAATAAATGCCGCCGTGCAGGTCTTCTGAATGGCGCAAAAGCCTCGACTATCCTTGCAGGCGCGAATGCCCCATGCGATGATATTACGGCAGTGACTGAATTGGAAAATATCCGCACATTCGAAGCATTCCCCAACCCTTTTAGCGATGTCGTAACGCTCAACTTTAGCTTGTTGAAATCGACTCCAGTTGAAGTCAATATTTTCAATATAACAGGTGCCTTGATTTCGCAACAACACCTCAATGGTTTTTCAGGTAATAATCAGCACCCCCTCAGTATAAAAGGCAACGAAGGCATATATTTTATCCATATCCAAGCAGGAAATGATGTTTTGATTAAAAAAATAGTGAAAATAAATTAATAGGTTATTGATTATTAATTATTAGTTATTGCAGTGTCAAAAGCCCTGAAAGGGCAAAACATCTCAGCGTAGGGTGAAGCCCCACGAAATAAGATTTGAATAAAAAACCGTTTGTTACCCCCTCAGTATCAAACGGTTTTTTATTTTTACACAAATAATAATATGGCTACGTTCAAAAAATATCAAATTGGGTCTCTATTAATCTGCCTTATTTTTCTCCATTTCTTCAAAGATGATAGAAATGAAATCAATATGCAATATCAAACCCTGACGCCTTCGCTGCGATCAGAGCCGTTGAAAGCCTTGCCACAACTTGAAAGTCTGCTGTCACGAGCTGAAAAACAGTTAGACGCACAGGATACTCTATTGGCAAACCTCTATTTTAGTGTAGGCAAAATACACCTCGATTTTGAATTAAACAGCAATAAGGCATTGGATTTCAATGAAAAAGCCTTGCGGATTCGGATAAAAAGCCTCCCGCCCAATAGCCCTAAATTGACCCAAAGCTATCACAATACAGCTATCATTTTGCGCCGCCGCAACCGCTACGAACAAGCGAAAGTATATGCTTCTAAAGCCATTGAAATAAAAATGGCGGCTGCCAAAATTGATACGGCATCATTAATACGCTCTTATTACGAATTAGCCCTTTCAACTCGACTTTCCGGCGATTACTCGGAAGCCATCAATATTGCCAATAAAGTGCAACATTTAGCAGTGGCCGTAAAGGACACATTTAATATAGGCGAAAGTTTTATCACGCTCGGCAGTGCTTATTTTTCATTAAATAATTACTCGAAAGCCGTTGAAAATTATACACAAGGGCTTAATACTTTTAAAGAAGGCATCGAAAGAAATGGAGCATTGCCCTACAAAAGAGAAGCGGCTATTTGCCTCAGCAATATCGGTTCTACCTATCGAGAACTTAATCAGCCTACCCTTTCGCTTTCGTATTTGGAAGAAGCTCGAAAAGCCTATTTAGAAGTATTTAACATTACAAAAGACTCAATTGTGCTGATAAATGCTGCTAATGCGGTCTTTGAGGCAGGCAATACTGAGGGGATAATAAAAAATTATACGGCAGCACTTAAAAACTATGACACTGCTTTGCAGATGTTTGGTGATGCCAAACACCCCTTTGTAGTCGAATGTCATACAGCGATAGGCGATGTTTTATTGAAGCAAAATAATACGGATGCTGCTTTAAAAGCCTATCAAAATGCCATTAATGTAGGGGTGGGGAGTGCGCGGGAAGAAGACGTTTTGAAAAATCCTATTTTATCGGATAACGTTTTTCCTGAATTGCTCACCGCCTTTTCAGCCAAAGCAAAAACATTATTTGATAAAAATAATATGCAAGCTGCTTTTGAAACCATTGAAAAATGTGATACCATTATTAGCCGTTTGCAGCAAAGTTATCATGCAGATAATTCAAAGTATTTCCTCGCAGAAAAAGCATTGTCTATCTATGAAAAAGGCATTGTTGCTGCTATGAAATTGTATGAAAAAACAAGCAACAAACGCTATGCCGATGCTGCTATTGCCTTTTGTGAGCGGAATAAAGCCATCGTTTTATTGGAAAATCTGAAAGATGACCGCGCTAAAAACTTTGGGGGCGTACCCGATACCTTGCGTCAAGAAGAGCGAAACTTGAAAGCCGATGTCGCCTATTTTGAAAAGCAACTTTATGAGGTAAGCGATTCCTTAAAGCCCAAATTTCAAGATGCTGTTTTTGATGCAAAACAGGCGTTGACGACTTTTAATAAACGATTAGAAAAGGATTATCCCAATTATTTTAAACTGAAAAATCAAACAGAGCACCCCCTCAGTATAACCGCCATTCAAGCCGCTTTGGACACTCAAACGGTGGCAATAGAGTACTTTTTAGGCGATACAACGCTGTATGTTTTCAGTTTCAATAAAAATGATTTTCATTTTAATACAGAAAAACTATCGGCAACCTTTCTGACTGATTTTAGAGAACTCAGGAAGAGCATGAGCAATGAAAAGTTCATCAGCGATTCTGCAACGCTTGCCGAACAGGTATTTTTAAAGTCGTCTTTTAGTTTTTATCAATGGCTTTTAGCAACACCCCTCAGTCATTTCAATAAAAATAATAGCAGTGGCAGCCGTTTAAGGATTATACCCGATGGCGTCTTGGGCTACTTACCTTTTGAATTGTTGACAACTGAACTTGCAACGACTTGGAAAGGCGGCAATGTGCCTTTTTTATTGAAAAAATATGCTGTTAGTTATGCTTATTCCAACCAATTATTGGAAAATACTGAGGGGGGGACAATTGGCACATTCGGCGGCTATGGCATCGAATACAGCGATAAAGCCCTTGAAAAAATAGAAAATGACTTAAAATCCGACACTCTTTCAACCACGCGCGGCGGCAAATTGAGCAAATTGGCTTTCGCTGACGATGAGGTTAAAAACATCTACGCCTTGCTTGGAAATGGCACTATTTTTCTCAATGACGACGCTACGAAGTTCGCTTTTATGCAAAATGCATCGAATCATGGCATCCTGCATTTAGCCATGCACGGCGCCATTGATGAAAAAAATCCCTTGAATTCAGGGCTTATTTTCTCTAAAAAAGACTCGACTGATAATAATTACCTCAGTGGTTATGACCTTTATGCCATGCAGTTGAAAACAGGTTTAGCTGTTTTGAGTGCTTGCAATACGGGCAACGGCGAGCTTCGGCGGGGCGAGGGTGTTATGAGTTTGGCGCGGGCTTTTGCCTTTGCCGGCTGCCCTTCTACAGTGATGAGCCTTTGGAGTATTCCCGATGAAAGCACCTCAAAAGTGATGCTTTCTTTCTATAAAAACCTTAAAAACGGTGATACAAAAGATATAGCCTTGCAAAAAGCGAAGTTGGAGTACCTTCAAAATTGCCCCCCTCAGTATTCTATCCCTAATTATTGGGGTGCAACGGTGATTATCGGCAATGTACAAGCCTTAGATTTTAAAGCATGGTATCAGAAGCCCGTGGCTATTGGTTTGGGCATTGTTGCCTTATTTGCGCTGTTAATATTTATTTTGAGGAGAAGGAAAAAGGACTAATAAATTCATTTATTGATGTTACGCAGCCTTGAGCCGTAACATCATTTATTTATTTCCTCTCAAACACTTTTTCACCATTCACAAAGGTTTTTAGAACCTGAGTTGCCAATATTTTATCCATCGAAATGGTCATGAGGTCTTGGTTGAGGATGATAAAATCAGCGAATTTGCCTACCTCAATACTGCCTTTTTCTTTTTCTTCAAAATTGCCTTTGGCTGCCCAAATTGTCATACCCCTCAGTGTTTCGCGCCTTGAAATAGCATTTTCTGATTGAAATCCACCTACTGGAAAGCCCTTAGCATCCTTGCGAACATAAGAGGCATAAAACGTCAAAATCGGATTAATATCTTCGACGGGAAAGTCCGTTCCCAACGGAATCCAACCGTTCTGATTGAGCAATTGTTTGAAAGCATACGCCCCTTTGACACGCTCTTTGCCCAGCCTATCTGCCGCCCAATACATATCAGACGTGGCATGAGTGGGTTGTACTGAGGGGATGATTTGAGCCTTGCCGAATAGCTCAAAATCTGCTGGATTAATGACCTGTGCGTGTTCGATGCGCCAGCGTTGATCAGTTTTCCCCTTCAAATTCTTTGTATAAATTCGTAAAATCTCTCGATTAGCGGAATCGCCGATGGCGTGAGTACAGGCTTGAAAGCCATTTTCTGCTATGATTTGAGTAACGGAATCATAATGAGCAGCCGTTTTTAATAAAAAACCAGTATGGTTGGGGCGGTCGTTATAAGGATGCAATAGACAAGCACCACGCGAACCCAAAGCCCCATCTGCATAGAGTTTGAAACTGCGGACGTTGAGTCTGTCCGTTTTTATCATGCCCCGTTTGAAAATGTAGTCGTAGTTGGGTTTATCATCGGAAAGCATGACGTATAGCCGCATTTTCAACTCATTCGCCGCATTCATTTTTTCTATAAAATCAACGATCGGATAATCCAAACCGCAATCCACCACCGTAGTCAAGCCCACCGCAAAGCAATTCGTTTGAGCATCGAGCAATGCCAACCGCATTTGAGTAGTATCCGCTTTTGTAATTTTTGAAGCAGCTAAACGAATGGCATTATCTATTAAAATACCTGTTAATCGCCCATTTTTTGTTTCAATTTCTCCACCCGCTATCTTTTGATTGGGTTTAAAACCGACCAAATTAATAGCTGCTTGGTTGATAATTGCTCCATGCCCATCCACCCGCGTAAGCAAAACAGGGCGATTTGGGAACAATTCATCCAAGCGTTTTTTATTGGGATACTGTTTCACCGCCCAATCATTTTGATCCCAACCTCTACCAATCAACCATTTCCTATCATTACCATCTCCATTTTCAACGCCGCTTTGCTTAGAAAATGCCGAAACTTTATCAATAATTTCATCCCAACTTTTTGTACCCACCAAATCCGCCATTTGAAGGCTTTCACCATACCTATAAAAATGCGCGTGGGCATCAATAAATCCAGGATAAAGAGGTTTTCCGCCTGCATCTATCTCTTCCTTACCGCTGTATTTCTCTGCAATTTCGGCGGTTGAACCAACGGCGATGATTCTACCGTTCTTCACAGCCAAAGCTTCAGCTGTTTCAAATTTTTCGTTGACCGTATAAATTTTAGCATTAATCACTGTCAAATCCACAGCAATTTTTTTATTGAACCAACAACTTGCAGTCAGCGATAGGGTGAGTAAAATAAAGAAGTAGCGCATTTTTATTCAATTGAAATGATGTTTAAATTTAGTTTTCTCATTTAGAATTATTAAAACTGACAAACTGCCGTACTGCAATCAGTGTATCAGTAAAACAGGTTATCAGTTATTCAGCCTATCATCTAATCAGTTCATCAGTTTGATTTTTTTTTCTAATTCCTCTATTTGAGGTTTATAAAAAGCATCCATTTTCTCAAAAGAAGCGGGGTTTTGAAGCAGAATTTGTTGAATGACCAACCCCCTCAGTATTTTGTCCTTTCTGAAGTCTTCTATTGTCAAAGTGTCATTGTTCAATTTTCTGACCTTAAAATAAGCTTGGTTATCTTTCTTAACGGCTTCAATGGCATTCGCGGTAATCTTGGTATTATCAGCCGTTATATCTCGAATAGTATCGTTGATTTGGGCATTATAAGCATCCCATAAAACATCCAATTGGGTTTGCATATTTTTTTTCTCTAATGCTTTTTGTCTCTTTTCAACCAATGCTTTGCTTTGCTTCTGCTCTTTTTCAACGGCTTTATTCGTAAAACCTTTTTTTACGGCTTGTACAAAAAAAGCAGCTTCGTCTTTCACTTTGCCTGCTTTTATGGTTTGCCGCGTCACCTCTATGGCTTGTCGGATGCGGTCTTCGGGGTATTTATTGATAAATTGAATCATCATCGTCTGATTTACGCCCCACTCCTCCCCTACCGAAGCCACTAATTCTCCAAGCAGTTTTGGATTTTGAGACGATTCATTTAATTCATGAAGCGGCATGACTATCGGAAGATTGCTATTTCGAGGTTTTCCATCTTTCGTCCGAATATGAAAATTCAAGCGGTGCACTGCCCTACCCTGCTTAATTTCGTCGTAAGTGAAGGTAATATCCGCATATTTTTCAAGGTCTTTTTGCGCCTTATCGACCACCCGTTGTTTGATGCTGCCGTAAAGTTTGTATTGCCCGGTGAGGTCAAAAATATCGCGCAATTCATCCACTGTCATAGTCCTAAAGCCCGTATCCTCATACTGTTTCATCAGCTCATACATCCTAAATGATTTAGGGCTTAATTTCGCCAACACACCCAAATTGAGCTTCGTAAAACTGTCTTTGTAGTTCACAATCATGGCGCGCACATCCTCATCAAAGCCGATTTTGATGTATTTATCCTTGCTATCCACCTCTGCGAAGCTACCATCCACTAATTTAATAACAGGCACGGCGTATTTTTTAATCAAGGTCGTGGCTTGACGTTCCCATTTATCGCCTTCAATTTGCTTATAAATATACACTTTCCGACCCAACAGCTTGTCTGCCGCATCACGGATGGCAGTATAGGAGGTTTGGCTATCTGAAAGTTCAAAATCGCTAATAATTTCTTTTATAGGAATCACGTAATCGAGTGTGTTGGTGTCAGGAGTAATCAGCATCAACATTTTGGTGAAGATGCGCAGTTCCCAAATATCCAAATTGTGCCGCGCTTCAATCAGTTTATTCGATTTGGCAATGAGCCGCATGGGTTTTTCGGTACTTTTTTTCTTCATAGATCCCTTTTTAGTAACTATAACAAAGATAGTTTTTAAACTATAACAAGAATGAAAACTTGTTATATTTTTTAAAAAAACAAAATAAGTCATTCCTATTTAAATGTCTAAATTATACCTCATTTTGCCTGTTTTCATTAGATATTTCTCAAAAAAACATATATTTTACCGTAAAAAGTGTTATAAATAGCAGGTTTTAGCAGTAAAAAAATACCGTAAAAAGTGTTATAGTTCGCTATAAAAATCTAATAATTCCGTAAAAAGTGTTATAGTTTAAGTAAAAAAGGAGGATTCATGGCATAAACTAATGAAAATGGGTTATCCCAAATTTACCGTAAAAAGTGTTATAGTTACTCTGTAAATTGTGTTATAGTTTCCCGTAAAAAGTGTTATAGTTTGCTGTTAATATTCCGTAAAAAGTGTTATAATTAGAAATTTGAAGAGAAAGTATGTTCCGTAAGAAGTGTTATAATAGTCCGTAAAAAGTGTTATAGTTCTCCGTGATATGTGTTATAGTATTACCGTAAAAAGTGTTATAGTTCTCCGTGATATGTGTTATAGTTCTCCGTAAAAAGTGTTATAGCAACTGTCCATAACTAATTGATTATCAATTAGTTATGGAGGACTACAACAATAACAATTAGTACAAATGTTGAAACAACAAACAAAAACAAGACAATTTTTTTCTGTTGGTGTTTTTCTTTTTTAAAATTAAAAAGCTAATGTGTTTGTTATTTCACACCAGCTTTTTTTTGAATAGCTTAAATTCTATTTTTCAACCTTAAAAATATGTCAAAATACTGAGGGGGTATCTAATTCCTAAAATCTGAAATCACTTTTAGCCAAATCTTTTTCTATAAAATTGAGAAGATAATCTTTTATCGTCTGCTTGCTCAATATCATCTTGATTTTCAATTTTTCATGTAAATCTTCAGGCACATCTACTGTCACACGCACGAGGCGCATTGGTTGAGACTCCGCTATGACTGTTTTTTTTGGCATCTGCTTAGGTTTGGATTGAGCGGTTTCAGGCTTTTTGGCTGTTTTTCCCTTAGCTACAGGCTTGGCAGTTCCTATTTTTTGCACAGGTGATACCCCCTCAGTATTTGCGTTCTTTTGAGTGACATTTTGTGAAACTGGGCTTTGCGCTGACAAAAGCCGATTGGCTTCTTCGATTTTATCTGCTGTTAATTTATTTTTTAATGATGGTTTTTTCATATTTTCGATATTTAAAGATTCTGAAATTTAAAATAGTGATTCTAATTTTGATTAAAGAAATTTTTGGATAATGGCGGCTACTTCGTCATAAAGTTTCATCATTTCATCTTTTGCTTTTTTATCATCATACTCAATCACACCTTTACCTTCTATTTTAGCTTCCCGATAAGCGACACGATAAGCAATTTTTGATTTCAAAACAGGCAGTTCAAAATCTTGTAAAATTTCTTCTACTTCTCTATCTATTTTTAAATTCTGATTGTATTTGTTGAGAATAATATATGCTTCAACATCGCCGCCAATTTTCTTTTTCATCATTTTAGCTTCTTTGTAGCGTTTCATAAAACGTTCTAAAGTACGCACTTCTTCAATGCTCGGAATGACAGGAATAAATACAACGTCACTCAATAGAATCGCTTTACTCGATAGCTCAAACAAGGCCGGTGTGCCGTCAATAATCACAACATCATAATTATCCGATTGCTTGAGTACTAATTCTGTGACGTTGTCTTGGTGAACAGCCTCAAATTCGATTCTCTGGAGCTTTTCTCCTCTGTCGCCGCCCCAATCACTGCTGGTGCGGAGTTCGTAGTCTGTATCGACTAAAAACACGCTTTTACCGCTATGTGTGAGGCACACCGCAAGGTTTTGTGCAATCGTGGACTTTCCTACGCCCCCTTTCAAGTTGGTTACTGATAAAATCATTCGTTTTTTATTTTAAAAAGGTTTTACTGCTTCCCGTTTTTAAGTATAACAGTTTTTACGGGAATCAGTTTTTAAGTTTCCCAGTTAAATCTGCACTACTGTTTTAAGTTTTAACTGCTGTGCTGCAAAGATGTGAAAAGTTTTCCAGTTTTTCATGCTATTCTGAAAAACTTTTTTGTGCTTATCCTTTTTTACTGGCAGCATGCAATCAGTTTTTAAGGATTGTTGAATTGAACTGGCAATCTGATTTAAGTATTGCAGTATGTACTGGTAAACTGCAATCAGTTTTGATAAACACTATTTCAATTTTTAATTTACTGATGTTCGCAAGCGGCAGAGCCGCAAAATATTTGTAGTCAACAACCCAGAATATTTCGTAAGGTGCAGCGCACCGAAATATTATTTGTAAAAGGTGTCGGTGCGCTGCACCTTAACGAAATGGGTAATTAATTTGCTACAAATATTGAGGTGTTCTGCACCTTGTGCGTTACATCAATAATTTATATTTTTCTCACCTGCCGCATCAAACGAGCCACTTCTTTGGCTTGAAAATCGGGCGTTTCTTCTAATTTGTCAACTATATTTTTATAATCCTCATCAGTTCTATTCTGTGATAACTTGGCTTTAGCTTGAATGTCCTCTATTTTCAATTCAAAACCTGTAATACCTTTTATTTGCTTTCGCACCATTTCTTGCGACATATCACTGACATACAGAGGTTTTTCAACCCCCGACTCATACTTTTTAGTCAATTTTTCAACGCTTTCCAATAATTCATCCTCGGTTAAAACACGGATTTGACCATACACATGCACTGCGGTATAATTCCAAGTAGAAACATTCTCTTGGGCGTACCATGAAGACGATACGTATGTATGCGCGCCCGTAAAAATGGCTAAAGCCTGCGGATTTTTTTCAAAAAGCAGGGCATGAGAATTGGCTTTTGACACATGACCCCTCAGTATTGGCTCGTTATCACTGGTGAATTCGAGTTCGATTGGGATATGCGTGGCAACAAGTACATTATTTTCTGAAATAATAAGAATACCGAAGCTATTTTGACGAATAAAGTCGAAAATCTCGGCGTGGTCGTCCATTTTGAACAGTTTGGGTATATACATGCTATTTATTTTTAAATTTTTTCAAATCCATAATCTCTTTCAACCAAACAAATCCGTGTTTTATAAGCCGCATACCAAGCCTCGCGCCCCATTTTTTGAGCGAAAAGATGCTCGGTTTGTAGTTTCCAATAGCGAATAGCTTCAAGACTCGCCCAATAAGAAACGGTGATGCCTACACCCGAACGGGCACTTTCAACGCCCAAATAACCGGGCATTGTGGCAGCTAATTCCTCCATGCGGTCTGCCATTTCGCCGTAACCATTGTCAACATCCGTGCGGGTTGACGTAAAAATGACGGCGTAATAGGGTGGAGTAGGGGTCTGAGCAATCATAAATTGTAGATTTAAAGAGATTTTTGATTTAATTATTTCAATTTTCTAAAAAATCGAAAACAAAAATAGATTTTTACAGAGAAATTGAGATTAAAAAGAAGCAAAATTGTCGGCGTCGCTCGAAGTGACGCCGACAATTGTACCTTTACACCTAAATTACTGAGGGGTATTATGAGTAAATATTGAAAAACGAGACTTGCCGTTAAAATGACTTATAAACTGTAAAAATTTTAAATTTTAAAAATATGCTGAATTGTCAAAAACATTTATTTTCTCTTGAAGATGATTTTCATTACATCAATTGCGCTTACATGTCGCCTCTGATGCTGTCTGTCGAAGAAGCCGGTTATGCAGGAGTGCGTAAAAAAGCGCGTCCGTATCGCCTCACGATTCCAGATTTCTTCGGAGACGTCGAAATACTGAGGGGTCTGTTTGCTCAATTGATTCATGCCGAAATGCCCGAACGTGTGGCAATTATCCCCTCAGTATCTTACGGAATGGCGGTGGTGACGCATAATTTGAAGGCGGAAAAAGGTCAAAATATAGTCGTCGCGGATGCTCAATTTCCGAGCAATATTTATCCGTGGAGGACTTTGGCGCAAGAAAAAGGCTTAGAAATGAAGACCGTTGCTTACCCCGATGCGTCCGAAAATAGGGGTCAAACATGGAATCAGCATATTTTAGAAGCCATAGATGAAAAAACTGCTCTTGTTGCCATAGCGCATACGCATTGGGCGAACGGGACAAAATTCGATTTGAAAGCCATTGGCAAACGAGCGCATGAAGTCGGCGCGTTGTTTGTGATTGATGGCACTCAAAGCGTGGGCGCATTGCCTTTTGATGTGCAGGATTTGGGTGTAGATGCCCTGATTTGTGGCGGCTATAAATGGTTAATGGGTCCTTATTCATTGGGTTATGCTTATTTTAATGAAAAATTTGACGGTGGAAAACCCGTTGAAGAGAATTGGATTAATAGAAAAGACAGTGAAAATTTTGCCGATTTGGTGAATTATAAAGATGAATATCAGCCTTACGCCTTGCGGTATGACGTGGGCGAACGCTCTAATTTTATCCTTGTGCCGATGGCAATTGCAGCTTTACAGCAGCTTTTGGCTTGGGGAATTGACAATATTCAAGCCTATTGCCATTCACTGACTAAAGATGTTGTGCCCATTTGGAGAGAAAAAGGCTGTTGGATTGAAGACGATGATTGGCGCGGCAAGCATTTATTCGGCATTCAATTACCAAAAGGCGTTTCTATGGAAAAATTGCAAGAGCAATTGACAAAAAATAACATTTCAGTATCTGTTCGAGGCGATTTTGTCCGCATTTCACCCAATGTTTATAATGACGAAAGGGATATTGCGGCGTTGACAAAGGTGATTTTAGCACTTTAAAATATAGGTGATGGGTGATTAGTGATGGGCGATATTAGCAATCGCCTATCACTAATCACCCATCAA
>JAYUUR010000284.1:0-4244 GCA_043754475.1 Saprospiraceae bacterium
AATACTGAGGGGGTATAAGGCTGCATATCAAGGCTCATAATGTCGTTCCAACCATCGTTGTTCAGGTCGCCAATGTCCACACCCATACTAAAAGTGGACGTGTGCATGATGTAATTCGTGATTTGTTCCTTGAAAGTACCGTTTTTTTGATTGATGTAGAGGTAATCGTTTTCATGAAAATCATTGCCGATGTACATATCTGGATAGCCATCGAGATTAATATCGCCCACTGCCAAGCCCAAGCCGTAGCCCAAAGCATTGCTAAAAATCCCTATCGTTTTAGTAATTTCATTGAAGCCCCCCTTTCGTCCCCCCAAAGGAGGGATATCATCATTTCTGAAAAAACGGTCGCCTGAGAGTGGATGAAATTTGCCTTGAAAAGCGGCACGGGGTCCAAAAGTGCCGTTGTTATGAATGGAGTGATTGAGTTGAAACATGTCGAGATCGCCGTCCAAATCGTAGTCAAAAAAGGTGGCTTGAGTGCCGAAACCGATTAAATCAAGACCATATTGCTTAGATTGCTCTTCAAATTGAGGTACCCCATCCCCCTGACCCCCGGAGGGGGAAATGCCTTTATTGATATACAATTTATTATGACTTTGAAACTGCAAATAATTACCCAATACGCTGACATAAATATCCAATAAACCATCTTGGTTAATATCCACAACAGCCACACCTGTTTCCCAATCTTTGAAATCAGTCAAGCCTACCTTTTCAGTAATATCTTCAAATTTAAGATTCCCTTTGTTCAAATACAATTTATGTGGAACGCGATTGCCTGAAAAGAAGAGGTCTTGCAGCCCATCACCATTAAAATCACCCACACCGACGCCACTGCCATTGTAATAATACATGTACTTAAAAATATTGACATCCAAATTCACATCCAAATTATTGGCGAACTGGATACCTGTTTGTTCAGATTCCAATAGTTTGAAGGTGGGGGTGGTTTGCTCTTGTAGTGGTGTTTTTTTACAAGAAAAAAATATTAAAAGGAGAACAATACTAAGTGCTTGTTTAATTAATTTCATTCTTATTCAAATTAATTTTATAACTACCGCGTTACAGTCAAATCCGTAAAAATCACCATGACTTCAAAATCTTTTTCTACAAGTATCAGAATGCGCCGATTGCCATTGACTTGAGCATATCCTTTACCGCCTGTAGGCATATCGGTTAAGAAAAACTCGCCATACCATTTTCCCATTTCTTTCCTTACCTCCACTAAAAGTTTCTCCGTTTGCATGTTCGGATTATAAGGATCTAAAGTTCTATATGCAAAAAGGACGGGCATTTGGCTAATTTTTTCCTCTTTAAATCGGGGGTAAAAATTCATCTGGATGGGATAATCCGAGTAAAGTTTGCCCATTTGATATACCACTGTCTTATTGTTGCCTTCAGTGAATAGGTTTTGTTTATTCATTTGCCAACAATGGTTTAAGAAGTCCTGTCTTGTCATACTCAGATAAAGTCCCATAAAAAGGCTATCGTTGCGAATGCCTTTTGCCAGCTCTTGTTGTTCAACGGCTACAAGAGACTTTTCTCCTATATTTCGACAGGCAATGGAGAAAAAAAGAAGCCCTCCAAAAAATATTACGATTCTTAATTTCATAAATAAATAAATGTTGAGTTAAGACTGATTAAACGATGAATTTAAAGAAAATTGAAGAGCTTTCATCATTTTTTGAGTTGATACAAATGCGTTTTTTCATTGTTCACAGCTATCATCAAATAATCATTGCCTTTAATTTTAATCGGTTGAATATCTCGCATCATGCTGCGTATCATCAACCCATTACGGGGGTATTTTACAGATTCAAATTGCATATTCCCTTTATTTATCAATATTTCACCAAAGCTGGCATCATTGCGCCCGTATTGTGGTAGAAAAACGGTATGATTGCCACCATAAATAATATCAGGACGATTGTCGCCATTCACATCCATCACATACGCCGTAGAAATAGAAGATAACTGAGCCTCCATCGGCATATCTTGAAGTGTGAAATTGCCTTTGCCGTCATTGATAGCAAAAACAGATTTAAAATAATCTATCTGCTTCACAGTAGCTTTGTTCAATTTGTCTTTTGGTAAAAGTTCTTGAATACTTTTTTTAGCATAATCATGATGCTTCAAAACCTGTTTTTTCAACATAGGTAATTCTTTGACCATATCACGCTTCATAATCACAGGTAAGTCTTTGCCATTGACGGTATAAGTCAATAATTTTTCAACAAAACCATTGTCATCAAAATCATTTATCCATAATTTGACGGGCGGTTCATTTTTATCTGCTAAATAACAATTGTCGCCTGAATTGCCTAAAATCATGTCATTATCGCCATCTCCATCCAAGTCAGCCACCGTTACTGAATACCAAAAGCCGTTTTTATCCTTGAAAACATCATTTTTCATCGGCTCTAACTTGCCCGATTGGTATTTAAAAACGGTGGGCTGCATCCATTCGCCTACTACTATGAGTTCGGCTTTTTTATCGCCATCCATATCTGCCCATTTAGCATCAGTGACCATCCCAATATGGTCAAGTGCCTTAGATACTGAGGGGGTCACGTCTGTCAATTGCCCATGCCCATCGTTTTGATACAAGTAATTTTTAGGAGAAACGCCATACAATTGCGGTGTACTGCGGCTACCGACAAATAAATCCAAATCACCATCGCCATCATAATCATTAGAAATCACGACAGACGTATTGTAACCATTAGCGGGCAAAGAGCCTGCTTTCATAGAGAAATTGCCTTTACCATCGTTGAAAAATAGGCGGTCTTGGTTTTCACGCTCACCCATTGGCATAAAGTTGCCGCCCGAACCGACATATAAATCCAAATCACCATCTCCATCAGCATCAAAAAAGTGAACAGCCGTATCTTCAAAACCTATAAATTTAGCAATTTCAGGGTTTTCAATAGGCTTAAAAACACCATTTTGTTGGATATAAATTTGTTTTTTCTGACCTTTTGCTCCGCAGATATACACATCTTCTTGACCATCACCATTCACATCCCCAACGGCTATTTTCGGACCTTCTTTAGATAACATCATCGGAACAGTTCTCTCAACATAAAAATCAATTTGATTATCTTCAACATGCGGCTGAAATGCATTTTCAAGAGCATTATCTTCTACTAAAATAGATTTTTCAAGCGTTTTTTTATAATTAAATGGTATTTTTTTACTTGTTAAAAAATCAACCGTATTCATTTGATTGAGTTTAAAATCCGAGAGTTTGGTAAAAGTTCTATCGGGCCAAATCACTAAAATGCTATCAATCGCTTGACCTTTCGGCAAACCAATCATCATTTTATAATCCACTGACGATTGAAAACCTCGTGAAGGCATCAATTCTTTTTGAAATATTTGCCCATTCGCAAACACTTGAACTTTTGAACCAATAGCAAAAGTATTGGTGGCAGACCCCCTCAGTATAAAACCAATAAATTGAGCTGCCGTATCTTTAGCCGTATTATTTTGATAAATCAAAGCCTCTTGGTTTAGATTATTGATAACTAAATCCAAATCGCCATCATTGTCTAAATCGCCATAAGCAGCACCGTTTGAAAAGGTTTTGTCCGTCAAACCCCATTTTTTTGAGACATCTTCAAAACGCAAATTGCCTTTGTTGCGAAACATGAGATTTTGAATCGGCACAGAAGGCATTTTATTGATAATATCATCCACTTGTTCTTTCTTTCCTGTTAGAGCCATTTTCTGAATAATATCATCAGCAAAAAAGTCTATAAAATCTTGATCAATCACATCGTGGTAAATGCCATTGCAAACATAGAGGTCTTGATTGCCATCAAAATCCGCATCAAAAATGAGGGCACCCCAACTCCAATCCGAAGCAGACACGCCCGCATAATGCGCTACTTCCTTAAAAGTACCATTGCCTTGATTGATTTGCAGCGTATTTTGAGAATATTGATGGTAAAAACCGCGTTGTTGCTTCAAATTGTAAACATCAATGCTTTCAAATTCAGTTGTCGTTTTCAAGCGGTCTTCTTCGTAAGGCAACATTTCAGTAGTAAAAACATCAGACAAACCATCATTATTCACATCTGCCATATCCGAACCCATTGAAGCCGTGCTCAAATGTTGCATTTCATTGATCACATCTTCTTTGAAAGTGCCATTGCCTTGATTGATGTAGAGATAATCGCGTTCAAAAAAATCATTGGACACATAAATATCCAGCCAACCATCATTGTTAACATCTCCCA
>JAYUUR010000285.1:0-12872 GCA_043754475.1 Saprospiraceae bacterium
GTATAATATTCATAACTCCACCATTTATGGTGGGGAATATGACGGAAACCTGTTAAGGCTTTAGCCGTTCACTTTTTAATTTTGAAAGATGAATGGCTAAAGCCTTAGCTTAATGAACTTTTGTAACCCCACCATAAACGGTGGAGTTATAGATTACCCCCTCAGTATTTTGACCTAAATCATCAAAAATCCTCTTATTTTAACAGTTATCCCCCTTAATTTAACAGCTTTCACGAGCCACGCTCATACTGACACGAGCCAACAACAAGTTTCTCCTTATTTTAACAGCTTTCTCCTTATTTTAACAACATTCCTCTTATTTTAACAAGTTTCACGAGCGGCGCACGTATATATGCGAGCCAACAACAAATTTTTTCTTATTTTAAGGAAAATACTGAGGGGGTAAGGAGGAATCGCCCGCCTGTGTGTATCAGACCACGAATGGACGAATTAACGAAGATTTGCTAATGAAGATATGCAGATGTCAACTCGCAATTAGCAAATCTTCGTTAATTCGTAAAATTCGTGGCTCAAAACCCTAATCAAAGGCAAAAAAAACAGGGCATAGCCTTTCAGCTTGCCCTGTACGAAAAACTATCGCAAAAAGTAATGTAAAATAATCAATTAAATTATACTTCTGTTGCTGAAGTAACAGGCAGTGTGTCGTCGTCGGTTTTATTAGGGCTGTAGCCTTTAATCAAGCGCATTTTGATACTTTCCGCCAAATACAACATGGCAGGAACGAGTATCAAAGTTAAAAATGTAGCGAACGCCAAGCCGAAAATCATCGTCCAACTGAGGGGTCCGAAAAATGCGACATTATCTCCGCCAAAGTATATATGCGGATTGCCGTGTGTGAAAAGCGTCACGAAATCTATATTGAAACCAAAAGCCAAAGGAATTAAACCCAAAATAGTAGCCGATGCTGTAAGGAGAACGGGAGTCATCCGCGTACGCCCTGCTTCTACGATGGCTTCCTTCAAAGGCATTCCTTGTTTCAAAAGTATCTCTGTAAATTCAACCAAGAGAATACCGTTTCGCACCACAATGCCAGCCAATGCGATGATACCCACGCCCGTCATAATAATAGACATATCCATTCTAAAAATGACGAAGCCGAGCAGGACACCTATTATTGACAGGAAAACTTCACTAAAAATAATCAGTGTCTTGCTGATGGAGTTGAATTGAATCACCAATATCAAGATAATTAAACCCATAGAAGCCACTAATGCAGTAGACAAGAAGCCCATCGCTTCCGCTTGTTCATCTTGTTGCCCACCGAATTTAACAGTGACAGAATCAGGTGCTTTGAAGCCTGTGAGTTTAGTTTTCACATCTTCAACTACTTTGTTGGGATTAAAACCCGTCAATACGCCCGAAGCTAAGGTGACAATGCGTTTTTGGTTTTTCCGCTTGATACCGCCATACGTCACACCATATTTTATATCTGCCACCGCTGACATCGGCACTTGGCGCAATTGCCCGCCCATATTCATATCGCGGTAGATGAGTTTAGAGTTTAACACATCCGAAACACTGGCGCGTTGGTCTTCTTGTGCGCGGATATTGATAGGGTAATCGTCGTTAGCGGTTTTAAATTTAGAAACTTCTTTCCCAAATATATTCGTCCGCAATTCGCCACCGATTTGAGCCGTTGAAATGCCTTCGCGGTTGGCGCGTTCTCTGTCCACCTCAACTAAAAGTTCAGGTTTATTCATAACCAGGTCAGATTTCAATTCCTCGACACCATCTATTTGCAGCGAGTCCAAATAGCGTTTTAAATTTGTAGAAACGGCGGCTAATTCCTTGAAATCTTCACCTGTTATTTCAATTTGCACATCTTTACCTGTTGGCGGACCACTACTTTCTTGTCCAATCGTAATTTCTGCTCCGGCAATACCTTTCACCGCATTTCTAATCTGATTGAGATACGGCGTTGTGGATTTACCGTTTCTTTCTGCAAATTCGACAAACGCGACCGTCACTTTACTCATGTTGGGATTTACACCCAAGTCGAAACTCTGAGGGTCGGTTGCGCCCACCGCTACGTTTGAAATAACAGACGTCACCAGTGGATTATTCTTACCTAACACATTAAATATGCGTTTTTCCACCTCCTGCGTCACCTTATCCGTGTATGCCGCGCTTGTACCCACGGGTAGTTTGACATAAGCATAAACAAAATTGGGATCGCCCGTTGGAAAGAAAACAACATTGGGCGGAAACGCTACAAACGCGCCAACGGACATAATCAGCAACACTAAAGTCGCTGCCAACACACCCATTGCTCGCCATTTGGTTTTAATAAAAGATTGCATCAAACTCGCATATCCATTCTGCATTTTCACCCATACTTTCTTCTGAAATGCTTCGGCAGCGTCGGCTAAAACGAATTTATTGAGTAAAAACAAGCCAAACATGGTCAAAGCGAAGTTGCCTAACCCAAAGCTGACGATATAGCTAATGACAGTCATGATGGCTAAAACAATACACGTTTTGACGAAACCCCTTGTAATTTTACGATGGCTCTCCCCCTCAGTATGCGGCTTCATAAAGCTTACCGCAAATACAGGATTCATGATATACGCGACAATCAACGAAGCGAAGAGCGTAATAATCATGGTCATCGGCAGATAAAACATGAACTTGCCAATCGTACCTTGCCAGAATAATAAAGGAAAAAATGGTGCTAAAGTGGTCAAAGTACCTGATAAAACGGGTAAAAACACTTCACCAGCCGCTAATTTGGCAGCTTTTATAATCGGTACTTTGCCGTTGGCAAATATGCGGTGCGTATTTTCAATTACTACAATCGCATCGTCCACTACAATCCCCAAAGCAATGAGGAAGGAAAACAGAACCATAAAATTGAGTGAGAAGTTTTTGTAACCTAACAAGCCTGTAAAAATAGCCGGCTCCACCAAAAAGGCGACGCACATAGAAATAGGCACCGACAGCGCAACGAAAATAGCGTTGGTCGTGCCCATAAAAAACAAGAGAATCAAAGTCACCAATATAAAACCGATGATGATAGTATTAATCAAATCATGCAAGCCCACCTCCGTTTTTTTCACCTGTGCGCCTGTTATTTTGATGCTGATTTCTTTAGGCAAATCAGTCTTACGCATCTCTTCGCATATTTTCTCAATTTCATTGCTGGAGGTAATGAGGTTTTCCCCACCTTTCTTAATGACATTCAGGGTAATCACGTTTTTGCCTTCCAAACGGGCGTAACTCTCTTTTTCTTTGTGGGCATCGCGCACCTCGGCAAAATCACTCACCCGCAACGTTGCTCCTGAACCACCCCGAACGATGATGTTGCCAATCTGACGTGGGTCTTTTATCTGACCTGCAATCGTGACGTTGCGCTTCACTGAACCCATATCTACCGTACCACCCGAAACCGTCATGTTTTCAAAGGCGATGGCTTGCTCCAAATCGCGCATGGTGATATTATTCGCTTCCATTTTATACATGTCCACGTTCACCTGAATCTCACGGTCTAATGCTCCGATAATATCCACACGGCTAATCTCTTTGAGAGATTCGATGCGATCTTGGAGTATTTCGGCGTATTTTTTGAGCCTATCAAGGTCGGTATTGCCCGTAATATGCACATTCATAATGGGCATTTGCGAAATATCAATCTCGATAACGCTGGGTTTTTGAGGCAAATCAGTAGGCAACGTGGCTTTATCAACGGCATCTTTAATGCGCTGTTTAGCTTTCTCCACGTCTTCAGTTGTATTAAACTCCACCATGACAGAGGAGAAATTTTCAACTGAATTGGAAGTGATTTTCTTCACACCCGTAATAGACTTTGCTTCCTTCTCAATTTCCTTCGACACCAACGCCTCCATGTTCTCAGGCGAAGTGCCGGGATAAACAGTGTTCACCATAATCTGCGGAAACACGACTTCTGGATATTGCTCTTTCGCGAGCGATTGGTAGCGTAATACGCCCGCCAAAACAACGAAAATCGTAATTAAATAGATACTGGTGCGGTTATCAATCGCCCAACTGGCGGGTTTAAATTCTTTTATTTTATCAAGCATGATTTTTAGTATTGTCGTTACTCATTTAAGAGCAACAAATTAAGAAAATACTGAGGGGGTCGTTGGAGATGCTTTTTTACACATAGTTTTTGTCATTCAGGAGGAATCTCTTTTTACCTTTACAAACGCACAAAAGAGATTCCTCCTGAATGACAAAAACTTCACTGCACTTGCACCGCATCCCCTTCGCTCAAATCCTCAAAACCTGTTGTGATTAACTTATCGCCAGGCTTCAAACCACTCAGTATTTCCGCTTTATCGGCATAATATTGACCGACTTTGACAGGGGCTTTCACAACTTTTCCGCCGCTTTCAATCAAGACAAAATCATTGCCTTCCAAGTCTTTTTTCAAGATATTAATCGGCACACTGTAGGCTTTTGGGTTAGAATAATCCGCTACTTTCAGAATACCTGCCATATTTGGTAGCAAGCCCGCTTGATTTGATTTCAAAGGCACTTCTACCTTAAAAGTGCGATTCATAGGGTTCACAGAAGCACCGATATAGCTTATTTTACTTGAAATCTCTTTTTTCAAATCAGGAAACGACACCACAACAGAATTGCCTTGACGCACTTTGCCCGCATAGCTTTCAGGCACATCAGTTTTCAATTTTAAATTTGAAAAATTGACAATTTTAGCCAAAGGAATACCGGGCGACACGACTTGACCCAATTTCAAGGTCACTTCATCCACAACACCCGAGCGAGGCACAATTATTTTGTAATATTCTCTGCTTTTTTCAATGCTTTCCATCGCTTTTTCAAGAGACTCCTTATTGTTTTTAGCACTCAAAAGCTGTACCTCTGAGCCAATGTTTTGTTTCCAAAGCGATTCTTGTTTTTGAAAAATATCGTTCGCCAGTTCCCATCTTTTCTTAATTTCTGCTAATTGGTTGCGGAGCATGTCATCATCAATCTCGCCCACAACTTGCCCTTTTGATACACGGTCACCCACGTTCAGATTCATCTTTACAATAGAACCTGGCACCTTTGCATTGAGGAAATACTCATCATCGGCTACAACCGAGCCTTGCAACTCAATAAAATGGTTAAATACTGAGGGGGTCGCCGAAGTGACTTGAATAAAGTAAGATTTGACTTTCTTGGTCGTATCACTCGCATTCAGTTCTTTTTCGAGCGCAGCAATTTTGGTATTCAAATCAACTTGTTGCTTCTTCAATTCAGCCAGTTGCGTTTTTTTATCGCCGCTTTGGCTATCTTTATTACAAGCGGATAATCCTATAATTAAAGTCAAGGTGATCGTTAATATCTGTTTCATAAAACAATTTTTACAATGATGAATGATAAATAAAATGATAAATGATGAATCATTATTTCCCCAACGCTTTTCTCAAACTTCTTTGCGCGACCAATAAGTCATATTGCGCTTGGCGGACGGTTTGTTGAGCCGCATAAATATCGCGTTCGGCGGTAATGAGTTCGAGGCTTGAACCCACGCCTTCTTTATATTTTTTCTGCGTCACGCTGTATATTTTTTCAGCTAAAGTGAGGTTTTTCTGTTGATTTTCAAGATTTTTTTGAGCATTGACTATAGCAATGCGAGAATTATTGACTTGAAAAATAATAACGCGTTCTATGTCGCCGCGTACTAAATTGAATTGTTCAAGGCTGAGAATAGCGCGTTGCGTCTTGATTTTGCGCTCATTGCTATCATAAATCGGATAAGTCGCTTTGATACCGACAAGAGCAGCCGCCACGCCGAATAAATTACTGAATTGATTGCCTTGAAAAGAATATTGATAGTTGCCAAAAGCCACAACTGTCGGCAATCTGGTAGAGCGAACGAGTTCAACATTCAGCTCAACGAGTTTTTTAGTGGCATTTAATTCCTTGATTTCAGGGCGATTTTGATAGTCAACAGCTTCCGCTAATTCAGCTTCATTAAAAGGTTTAAGCAATGAATTAATATCATCGTTCAACTCCAATTTATTTTCCAAAGGGAAATTAATGGTGAGTTTGAGGGCATTGAGCGGTATCTCGCGTTGGCGAACCAAGTTATCTTTCTGCGCTTTCAAATTATTGATTGAAAACTCCAACCTATCCACATCCAATTGCTCAATGAAGCCCGCTTTATAAGTAGCTTTTACATCAGCAAAGGTTTTTTCAAGATTTTGAATATTTTTATCCAACGTTTTGATGCCTTCATCAATCAAAAGCGTGGGTAAATAGGCATCAATGACCACATTTCTAAGCGAATCCTGCTTTTTAGAGGATTGCACATTCACCAAATCCCTGTAGTAATTGCTTCCGCGAACAGCCAAAGGATAGCTTCCACTGAACAGAAGTTGGTTGACAGTCACGCCGCCATTGAAGTTATTTTTAAGCTGAAATTTGAGTTTACCGTCAGACGAAGGCGGAGTAAAAGGAGCAGCCGTGATACCATTTTTTTCTTCAAGTGCCTTAAAACGATTGTTCGTGTAAGTATTTGAATACATTGAAACGGGGTCATTCCCAAAGCCCAAAGCTGATGCAGGCACACCTGGTTGCAATACAAAATGTTGCAAATTGA
Source organism: Saprospiraceae bacterium (assembly GCA_043754475.1). Lineage (GTDB taxonomy): Bacteria > Bacteroidota > Bacteroidia > Chitinophagales > Saprospiraceae > JAAFJT01. The sequence goes on from JAYUUR010000285.1 coordinate 6,590, forward strand.
CTTCTGCGTTCACTTTCGGGAGTGCTGAGGTCTTATTTTCCCGAATCAACAAATCAGCATCTTTGACATTGAGCAGACTTGATTTGATGGACGTTGAATTCTGAAGGGCGTAGGCAATGGCTTCATCGAGTGTCATTTTAGTGACTTCTTGAGCTTGCAGACCCCCCCTCAGTATCAGCGTAAAAAAAAGTAAAATTAGAGTGATTTTCTTATAAGAAAAGAGCATAACTATTTGATTTAGAGTATTTTAAACTATTTGACAGTTCCCCTTTGGGGATTTAGGGAGCTTTTAATTGGGCTTTTCATTCATGATTTCAACGAGGTATTTTTCAAGGAGTTTGAGTCCTTTTGAGGTAGCAATGCCTCGAATATGATAATAAAAATATTGTTTAAATAGGCGTACTTTATCGTATTGTCGGTGCGGAAACATGTCTTCGTCAATCACACACATCGTTTTGCTGACATATAATTTGGCAATAATATCGGCGTCTAAATCTTCTCTAAAAAGTCCTTCTTTAATACCGCGTTCCAAATTGGTTTTGACATGATTATAGAAGTTTTTATTCTGAAAATCTTCAAAAATTTTCCAGATTTCAGGGTAATATTTCTGAAAATCATAAATCGCAGTCGGTGATGCAAACTTGGTAATTTCATTCATAGCATGTTGTGCAAAGCGCAACAATTCCTCTAAAGCATTCTTCGATTGTGTCTGAAACCTGACGGTCGCTTCAATATCTCTTTGAACATGAAGCTCTGACATTTGCCTTAATAAGTCGGTTTTATTTTCAAAAAACTGATACAACGTTTTTTTGGAAATCCCCAATTCACGCGCAATATCGTCCATCGTCACGCTCTTAATTCCGTACTTCAAAAACAGGGTTTCTGTTTTTTGTAATATGCTGTTTTTCAAATCTGCTGTCGTTTTAATTGCGTTGCAAAAGTATGACAGAGAAACATAGGAAACAAATTTTAGTTTAAATGTTTCCAATGTTTTTTTTGTTTTTATAGTTTATATTTTCATATAAATTGAATTTAAATTTAAATTATTTCCATAAACCATTGATTATCAACCAATTAAAACGAATATTGGATTTAATACATAAAAAGTAAAAATGTTATTGCGAAGATATAAGGCAGCTATAAGTAAGGCAAAAAAATTGGGCGAACTGTATTTTTTAATAGATGAATCACCTTATTCAATGAAGTTGACGTTTCAAATTTTTTAAAATTTTAAAAAAAGGTAATTATTTTTTCACGTTCTTTGCGGCATATATTGTCGTCTTTAATTTTTACATGAAAAATAAAAAAATATTCATCACAGGTGCAACGGGCTTTGTCGGCTCTTACCTGACGCGCTATTTAGTCCAAAGCGGTTACACCAATATAATAGCGATGAGACGTTCGACAAGCCGCATGGATTTGGTAACGGAGGTTGTAGACAAGGTGACTTGGGTGGAAGGCGATGTGCTGGATGTACCGTTTTTGGAGGATATATTTTCAAGTGGAATTGACATTGTTTTTCATTGTGCCGCAGTCGTCAGTTTTGACCCTCGCGACCGCGAAGAGATGTACGCCACCAACGTGACTGGTACGGCAAATGTGGTCAATTTAGCCCTTGATTTTAACATAGAAAAACTAATTCACGTCAGCAGCATAGCCGCTATCGGACGCGAGGAAAGACATCCTGAGATTTCAGAAAATAATAAATGGCAACGCTCACCCCTCAATTCGCATTACGCTATTTCAAAATACCAAGCAGAGCAAGAAGTTTGGCGCGGCATATCCGAAGGCTTAACAGCGGCGATTGTGAATCCCTCAATCATACTGGGTTCGCAATTTTGGGGACAGGGTACAGGCAAGCTTTTTGAGCAAGTTTGGGACGGATTGCGCTTTTATACTGAGGGGGTCAGTGGCTATGTGGATGTCCGCGATGTGGTGCGATTTATGGTTGAATTAATGACATCAGGCATTGATAATCAACGATTTATACTCAGCGGAGAAAATTTACCTTATAAAAATATGTTTGAACAAATCGCCCAGGTCTTGAATAAAAATCCCGCCACTATTCGAGTCACACCATTTTTAAGACAAGTAGCTTGGCGAGTAGAAGCCCTCAAAAGTCGCTTCACAGGCAAACGCCCTTTGATAACAAAAGAGACCGCGCGGACGTCGGCTACCAAGTTTTATTTCAAAAATGACAAATCTTTAAAAGCCTTCCCAAATTTCACATACACCCCTATTTCAAACACCATCAAAGAAACAGGCGAACAGTTTTTAGAGAGTCAAAAAAATGGAAAACATGCCGCCTTCCTTGATTTCCAATAACTAATAACCAATAACCAATAACTAACTACATCATCTCAATCAAAAGTTGCCCTTTTTCAACGGCAGTGCCTTTGGTAATATGAATGGCTTTGACGATGCCATCGCCCGCCGCTTTGATTGCATTTTCCATTTTCATGGCTTCCAAAATCAGTACTTTATCACCCTTCATTACCTGCATGCCTACTTCAACGGACACTTCCAAAACCAAGCCCGGCATAGGTGCTTTGATGTCGCCTACTTTTTGAGAAATGCCGACTTTCATACCCAATTGATCAATCAATCGGTCGTATTTATCGTGAATAGTAGAGGTATATTTTTGACCGTTGATTTTAAAAGCAAAAGTCTTATTTTTGAAATCAACTGATTCAATTTCAGCTTTATACGCTTTGTTGTTTTTAAAAATATGAAAAGCATTTTCTCCCATTGGCAACATATCCAATTCCGCTGCATCACTGGGTTTGACTTCATAAGATTGGTCGTTGACGGTGACTTGAAAGGGTGTATTTTTCATCTATAATTGGCTTTTATTTTTATGAAATTAAATGACGCAGCAAATATATAGGTTTCTATATGTGTTTTATGCTTTTCTATTAGAAAAAAATCAAACCTCAACTTCTCCTTCAAACACCTGTAAAGCAGGTCCACACAACCAAACATTTTGAAACACCCCCTCCTGCCGCACTCCGCTCGCAGAGACATCAGGCTCAAAATGCACCTCCAAAAGCCCACCTTTTGTTTTGATAGGCACTCTTGTTGCTGCATGATTTTTTAAATAATAGGCAATCGCTGCCGCCGTAACACCCGTTCCGCAAGAGAAAGTTTCTGCTTCTACACCCCGCTCGTATGTCGCCACTTCGATACCATCCCCCCGACCCCCGGAGGGGGAGTTAAGGATTTCCACAAAATTGACGTTGACCCCCTCAGTATGAAAGCGTTCTGAATAGCGAATGGCACGTCCATTTTCATAGACATCAATATCAGTCAAATCCTCTGTAAAAACCACGTAATGCGGCGAGCCTGTATTCATTAAAAAATAGTCGTTGCCGATTTCAATATTTTTAACGTCTATCATTTTCAATTCCACCCAATTATCCGAATTAATGGTCGCTTCATGTTCACCATCTATTGCCATAAAACGGCATTTTTCCTTGAAAACGCCTAAGAAATGGGCAAAAGCCGTCAAACAACGTCCTCCATTGCCGCACATCGAAGACTCAGAACCATCGGCGTTGAAATACACCATTTTAAAATCAATACCTGAATTGGGTATGTCAGGATTCTCTAATAAAATAAGCCCATCAGCACCAATACCAAAGCGGCGGTCGCACAAATGATTGATAATAGCGGTATCCGTTTTTTTCAAAAATTGCTGAACCCGTTGGTCAATCATGACAAAATCATTGCCTGTGCCTTGATATTTATAAAAAGGAATTTTCATTTTAAATATGAATCTTTTTTTTAACTATTATTAACAAAAAAAAATATTTGTTCCTATAACAAAAAGGAATTTTCATACGTTCACAACTGAATCCTATCTGCATACTTATTACAGCGCAAATTTAAAGCTATTTTCTGCCTAAATATTTTTATATCCAGCTTTTTTCCTTTTATATTTACAGTCAAGATATTATGACACACTTTAACTTTTTGCCAATGAAAAAAAATGTATTGTTGACGGCAGTAGTCGCATCTGTTTTAAGTGCTGTTTTAACCGTTTTTGCACTCCGTTATATCATGCCTGCACCTGAGATAGTGGTGCGCGACAGCAACAACGCTAAATATGCCAGCCTAACGGATTATACACTCAGTGGTAAAATGCAGCGGTCATTCCTTTCTTCTGCGCCGACCAATTTTACGGTAGCGGCTGAATTAATTACGTCTTCAGTGGTCAATATCAAAGCCATTACAAACGGTGGCGCGGATAACTTTTGGAACGATGGCGTCATGGGCGCGTCAACAGGCTCGGGCGTTATCATTTCAAGCGATGGGTATATCGTGACGAACAATCACGTTGTGACAGACGCTACGGATATACAAGTCACCCTCGACGATAAGCGCGAATTTAGTGCAAAAGTAGTCGGTACTGACCCTTCCACTGACTTAGCTGTTTTGAAAATTGACGCGCAACGCCTCGCACCTGTTCACATGGGCAATTCGGATAGTATTCGAGTAGGCGAGTGGGTTTTGGCAGTGGGCAATCCGTTCAATTTGGAGTCAACCGTTACGGCGGGCATTGTTTCAGCGAAGGGACGGAGCATCAATATTTTGGAAGAAGAATACTCGATTGAGTCATTTATACAAACCGATGCAGCGGTGAATCCAGGCAATTCAGGCGGTGCATTGGTGAATACAAACGGCGAATTAGTGGGCATTAATACAGCTATTATTACCAAATCCGGTCGTTATGAAGGCTATTCCTTTGCCATTCCTGTTAATTTGGCGATGAAAGTGATTCGGGATTTGATTAATTATAAGGTGGTACAACGGGGTTTTTTAGGCGTTGAAATCAATGATTTGTCAACATCTTCAGCCCGTACAGCAGGGTACAATTCAATGAATGGTGTTATCGTCGTTAAGGTGAATGATAAAAGTGCTGCGGATGATGCGGGTATCAAACAAGGCGATATTATTGTGACGATTGATAAAATGAAGGTAAAAAATAAGGCAGAATTGCTCGAACAAGTCGGGCGAAAGAAGCCGGGTGATATTGTGAATATTGAATATGTCAGAGGTGGCGTTCGCTCTACGGCGATGGTCACTTTGAAAAATAAAAATTACACCACAGCCCTTTTAGCTCCTGAAAAATTTGACGGCAATTTGGATGCTTTCAAAAAAATTGGGATTGCGGATTTGCGCTCTTTATCTCCACAGGAAAGTCGAAAATTGGGGGTGAAAGGCATTAAAGTTTTTTCAATTGAAAAAGGTAGTCGTATTGACCGTACTAATATGGAAATTGGCTTTGTGATCACGCATATTAATGATAAAAAAATTGAATCCATAGACCAAGCTCTCAAGTTGATAGGCACTATGAATGGCAAGGTCGTTTTAGAAGGCGTTTATGAAGATTTTCCTGAGTCTTATTATTATACTTTTTTAAAGTAGATTTTATAACTCATAACTCATAACTATTTCACCACTTTAAGACTCAAATCCAAGCTGATAACCGAGTGCGTCAAAGCACCCGATGAGATAAAATTAACGCCCGTTTCAGCCACTTCTCTCAAGTTTTTCAAATTAATATTACCTGAGGCTTCTACTTCAAAAGTGCCTTTCACGATGCCTACTGCTTCGCGCATCAGCGCGGGCGTGAAGTTATCAAGCATAATCCGCGTGACATTACCCGCTGCCATGGCTTCGCGCAATTCATCCAAATTTCGCACTTCTACCGTCACACCGAAGCCCGATACTGAGGGGTGCGCTTTTTTATAATCAACAATTTTTCCTATGGCTTTGGTGATGCTGCCGCAAGCATCGGTATGATTATCTTTTATCATAAACCAATCGTACAAGCCGATTCTATAATTTTCGCAACCACCTATTTTCACTGCCCATTTTTCAAGATGCCGAATTAGCGGCGTGGTCTTACGGGTATCAAATATTTTGACGGGTAAATCTTTCACAGCGTCAGCATATTGGCGGCTCATAGTAGCAATGCCGCTCATGCGTTGCATCGTGTTGAGCACGAGGCGTTCAGCTTTCAAAAGGGCTTGCGTATTGCATTCTACATCAAAAGCGACTTCGCCGAAAGTCATTTGGTCGCCATCATGCTTGAAAATATGCATTTTTACTGAGGGGTCCACTTTTTTGAAAATCAATTCCGCCAAAGCCACACCAGCCAAAACCCCATCGGCTTTCACTTTCAAAACGGCTTTGTCGCGCTTGTCGGGCGGGATGCAAGCCAGTCCGGTCACATCGCCCGTTCGCACATCTTCCCAAAGGGCTTGTTCTATAAAATTGT
>JAYUUR010000286.1:0-12852 GCA_043754475.1 Saprospiraceae bacterium
ACCAATCGCTCGGTATCGCGAGGGTGCAAACCGACACTCGGCTCATCTAAAATATACATCGAGCTTGTCAAGTTAGAGCCTAAAGTCCTTGTCAAATTAATGCGTTGCGTTTCGCCACCGCTGAGTGTAGAACTCACGCGACTAAGAGTCAAATATGTCAAACCGACATTCATCATAAAATGCAAGCGGTTCTTTATTTCTAATATTAATCTTTTTCCTACTTGTAAATCGCTGTCAGTCAATTCAATAGAATCAAAAAAGGCTGATATTTCATCAATTGGAATATCGACCAATTCTGTTATGTTTTTACCGCTAATTTTTATATAAGTCGCTTCTACGCGCAAACGACCGCCTTCGCAAGTTGGGCAGATGGTGCGTCCACGATAGCGAGCAAGCATGACACGGTTCTGAATTTTATAGGTTTGCTCTTCCAACATGGCGAAAAACTGATTGATGCCATTGAAATGAGCATTGCCATTCCAAAGGATTTTGCGCTCTCCTTTGGTCAAATCTTGATAAGCCCGATGCACAGGGAAATCGAATTTATGCGCCGCACGGAGAAAAGCGTCTTGCCACTCACTCGATTTATCGCCTTTCCAACAAGCAATAGCGCCTTCAAAAATGGACAGCGTTTTGTTGGGAATGACTTTGTCTTCATCAATGCCCATCGTTTTGCCATAACCTTCGCAAGTCGGGCAAGCACCATAAGGGTTATTATAGTTGAATAACTGAGGGGTCGGTTCTAAAAATAGGAGGTCGTCGAGTTCAAATCGGTTATTAAAATTACGGGTTTCACCGCCTATTATTTCAATAATTGCCTCGCCTTCGCTTTCATAAAATGCCGTTTGAACGGAATCTGCCATGCGTTTTGTATTTTCAGAAGGTTCTACTACCCCCTCAGCATCGTCCTTGCTCACGACAAAACGGTCTATCAAAATGCGAATATCATCATTTTTAAAATAATCCACCGTTTTCTTCAAATCATCTGCGGTTAAGCCTAAATCTTCAATCGCATCCATATTTTCAGAAGCAATTAATGCTGAGAGCACTTCATCAATTTGATATAAATTGTTTGATTTCCAAAGGCGGGTATAGCCTTTTTGAAGCAAAAGGTTCAGTTCTGCTTCGAGTGTGCGGTCATTATATTTTGTTGGCAAGGGGATGAAAAGCTGCAATCGATCTCCTTCGTTTTGACTAATTATAAAATCAATGACATCCGAAACTTGATGTCTTTTGACAATAGCCCCCGAAACGGGCGAGTATGTTTTGCCAATCCGAGCGAAAAGCAAGCGTAAGAAATCATACGTTTCAGTCATAGAGCCGACCGTCGAGCGATTATTGCCCGTTGTCACTTTTTGTTCAATGGCGATAGCAGGACAAATGCCTTTGATATAGTCCACATCAGGCTTTTTCATCCGCATTAAAAACTGCCGTGCATAGCTTGAAAGGCTCTCAACATAGCGGCGTTGCCCTTCTGCGTAGAGGGTATCCATTGTTATAGAGGATTTTCCACTGCCCGATACCCCCGTCACGACAACGAGTTTATTTTTCGGAATCTTTAAATCTATATTTTTAAGATTGTTGCTCCTTGCACCTTTGATGAAAATGACGTTTTCATTGACCCCCTCAGTATTCAGTACTTTTGAATCAGTAGGTTGCCCGTTTTGGGGCTTATCGACTTTTTTGACTGCCATAAATTAACTATTTTAATCAAAACAAAATTAGACAATTTGAGTTTTGGTAAAACGCAAAGTTAAATTAAAATGGTTGATTATAAAACGATTTGTTTATAAAATGAAAAAAGCTATGAGCGAATAACCACCCATAGCTTCCAAATCATACTGTATTGCTTGATTTTTCTAAGCTCTTTTTACCAAACTGATAATGAGCAGCACACCTGCCGCCCCTAATGCGGCTGTAATAATATGCCCAACCATTCCATTGCCAAGCGCATTGCCTAAAAAATAACCGCCGACAACACTACCGACTATGCCGGCTATAATATTGCCGATGAGTCCCAATCCGGCACCTCTCACAAGGTTGCTGCCCAACCAGCCTGCAACTGCACCAATTAATAAATAAATAATCCAATTTGTTGTGTTCGCATCCATATTAATTTCGATTTAATTGTTTAAAAATAATTTTTCATTCAATCAAAAATACGAAATTAAATTTTATATCAAAACGTTTAAAAGAATATTTATTTTAAAAATAAATTTATTTTAAAATAAATATTCTGTTTATGCTATTAATTTTTTCAAGTATTCATCTTCTTTTTGGCGCATTTCGGCTTCCTGTTCGTCTGTTTCATCGCTGTAACCGCAGAGGTGCAAAACGCCGTGAATCATGACGCGGTGTAGCTCATCATTGAATGGAATATTTAAATCTTGAGCGTTATCTTTCACGCGGTCGATGCTGATAAAAATATCGCCTTCAATGGGATTGTCATTGTAAGGAAAAGTGATGACATCTGTGAGCGTATCATGGTTGAGATATTCGACATTCATTTGGTGCAAGTAATCGTCGCTGCAAAAAATATAACTCACTGCGCCGAGTGTAGCCCCCTCAGTATCAATCGTTTTTTCAATCCAAACAGACAATAAATCTTGATTAACTAATTGAAAATCAATGTCTTCTACATTATAAATAACTTTATTATCTTCCATTCCAATTAGCTCAATAATTTTTTTACAATACCTGAGATTACCGCTCCTTCAGCTTGCCCTGCGAGTTGTTTATTGGCTGCACCGATGACTTTACCCATTTCTTTCATGCCCGTAGCCCCCGTTTCAGCAATAATATTTTTGACAACTGCTTCGATATCCGCCTCACTAAGTTGCTTAGGCAAATATCGTTCGATTACTTCTATTTCCTCGCGCTCGGTTTGAGCGAGTTCGGCACGTCCGTTTTGCTCAAATATGCCGAGTGATTCTTTGCGCTGTTTGACCAATTTTTGAAGCATTTTAATAGCATCTTCCGCTGTCACTTCTACTCCTGCGCCACTTGTTTTATGCAATAAAATAGCTGATTTGATGGCGCGAACACCGCGTAAAGTAGCAGCATCTTTTGCTTTCATTGCCTCTTTGAGGTCGTTGTTGATTTTATCTTCTAAATTCATTTTTATTGATTTTGATTTTTAAAAGCCCTTACAAGTTATTGATTATCAACAAAATAACCAATATAGTTACATTATTAAAATAAAACAATTAGTTTTTCTTTTTAATTGTCAAATCTCTTTTGATGCCTTTATCCACTATTTTTAAAGCAATACTGTTAATGCCTATCAGCGATTCAGTCCGCATATATTGCTCCAACGTAATGATGTGTTGCCCTGCGGCATTGAAAAAAGCATTGGGCTGAATCGGTATTACAAACCGACATTCCGAACCACTGCAATCACCTTCCCATTTGCCTGTATTGTCTGCAAGGTCGATATTGAGCAACTGCATGATGCGCTCGCCCGACGGAAACTTCGTATAAATATGGGTGTACATATTTTGCATCGGATACTGAGGGGTATGCTTTATGGTCAACACAATGTCGTAAATCTCCATCGTATCGGCGATATTGAAATCAAAATTGAGCGTATCGGCATAAGCCCATTGACCATTTTTGAGGTCATATTCTTTTTCAAAAACAACTTTTTCTTTACCACAAGATATGATAACAACGCTGATAAGAGCTGCTACGGCTATTTTGCTGTGCAAAAAGGGAATGAGAGTTTGGATTAAATGGTTGACTATTTTCACATTCGTTATTTTAAAAAAATCCAAGAATCGTTTAAAACGAACTCTTGGATTTTGTATTGTTGTTTGCGGAATCGGAGTTCCGCTTTACTTGAACATATCTTTCAATCTATCGAAAAGTCCTTTGTCTTCTTTATCTGGATTGGGTTGAAAATTAGGCATTGTTCGCAAACGTTCTAATAAAATGCGCTCATCTTCATTCACCTTGCGAGGTGTCCAGATATTGATATGCACGAGTTCATCGCCTTTCCCATAGCTTTGTACTGAGGGGAGTCCCTTGCCTTCCAAACGAAAAACCTTGCCCGCTTGCGTACCAGCCGGCACTTTTATCCGCACCCGACCATCCAAAGTAGGCACTTCTATGCTTGTACCCAAAGCGGCATCTGCAAAATTGACATACAATTCATGGTGAATATTCATGCCTTCGCGCTGAAAATGCTCATGCGGTGCTTCTTCAATACCAATAATCAAGTCACCTGCCCCACCGCCTTTTGAACCTGCGTTGCCCTTGCCACTCAATTGAAGCTGCATACCATCAGCCACACCAGCTGGAATTTGCAAATCAATGGTTTCCTCTCCGAATATAGTGCCTTCGCCCCGACATGCATGACAGTTAGCTGTGATAACCCGACCACCACCTTTGCAAGTTGGACAAGCGGATGTGGTCGCCATTTGACCTAAAAATGTATTTCTTACCTGACGCACGTAGCCCGAGCCTTTGCAAGTGCCACATGTTGAAACAGAACTGGCATCTTTTGCACCCGAACCATTACAAACCGTACAGTTGGTTTGCTTTTTCACTTTTATCTTTTTCGTAATCCCTTGAGCAATTTCTTCAAGGGAAAGGCGCACTTTTATTCTCAAATTGGAGCCACGTTGCCCTTGCGGACGACGTTGACCACCACCATTATTACCAAAAAATGACTCGAAAGGGCTACCACCCATTTCGTTAAAAATATCGCCGAATGCGCTAAAAATATCTTCATTTGAGTTAAAACCTCTGCTGCCACCGCCGTAGCCACTGTTGCCATCCACGCCCGCATGACCGAGCCTATCGTAACGCGCTCGTTTGTCGGCGTTGCTCAAAATTTCATAAGCCTCAGCTGCTTCCTTGAATTTTTCCTCGGCAGGCTTATCTCCGGGATTACGGTCGGGGTGATACTGCATGGCGAGCTTGCGATACGATTGTTTGATCGTATTTTCATCAGCATTTTTAGGCACGCCGAGTATTTCGTAAAAATCTCTCTTTGTCATTTTAATTACTTGTCAAAACATATAAGAACAGGAGCTTAATGCCAATTTTAATGCTTCACTTCATTATTTACCCACCACAACTTTGGCAAAACGGATGATTTTATCGCTCAAAATATAGCCTTTTTCAAGGGTGTCTACGATTTTGCCGACCATCTCCTCACCCGCAGGGATTTCAGTGATGGCTTCGTGTTGGTCAGGATCGAAATCAGAACCAATAGGCGATTCCATTTCAACCAAGCCTTTGCTTTTAAGGATTGATTGCAATTTTTGCCAAACCAAATTGACCCCCTCAGTAAATTGTTCGTTTTTTGACGCTCTGTCAAAATCGTCCAAAACGGGCAATAAGGCTGTCAAAGTGTCACGCGAAGCCATCATGATGACCTCCGCTTTTTCTTTCATTGTCCGCTTACGGAAGTTATCGAACTCTGCTTGCTGGTACAAAATTTTATTCTTTAACTCACTGACTTGCTCTTGCAATGCCAGCATTTCCGTTTTAGAATCCTCAGTAACTGTAGCATCAGTTGCATTTTCAGTTGCCTCTACGGTTTCATCTTGCATCAAATCTTCGTTTTGAAGTGCCTCTTTATTTTCCATACCTTTATTTTTAAACCATTTTTTAAACATAAATCATTTTTTTAACTCAAAATGTCTGCCATTGGGATAAAAGTGACAATTTGGCAGTTTTGTATTTACTTAATTTTACTCGATAAAAACTTTTCAACCTCTTCAATCGGTTTATTGACGCCGATGATGACCCCCTCAGTATTGAGGAGAAATTTGGTCGGAATAACACGGACCCCGTACATTTTAGCAATGGGCGAATCTAAATTTTGAAAATCCGAAACATGGTATTGCCAATTCATGCCCAACCTTAGAATAGCCGCTTGCCACCGCATTTTATCACTCTCAATACCAACGCTCACAATTTCAAAACCTTTAGCATCGCTGAAATTTTTACCATGATAATTATCGTATAATTTTTTCAAACTGGGTGCTTCAGCTACGCAGGGACCACACCAACTGCCCCAAAAATCCAACAAAATGTATTGTCCTTTCAAATCGGACAATGTCATTGGCGCACCCGTGAGCATAGTAGCCGTGAAATCGGGGGCTTTTTCGCCATTAATATACTTGGGTTGAGCGTAAAAATACTTGCCGATAAAATATAATAGGATAGCCGCAAGGACAATCCATCCGATATTACCTCTTATTTTTTCTAACATTTTTATCATTTGAGCCAAATAAAGGTCAGTGTAAGAATTATTGAGCGAGCGTTAATTATTTCTTTTAACAAAGTTATAGCTTTTTTTACTTCTTTTAAATACTGCTTACGGCAGTGCTAAATAATTACAATTTCATAAAGAACTGCCACAAAGCATCCGTCCCATCAGGCTTTGCTTTTAATACTACAACTTCCCCCGTTTGTGGATGCTTAAAAGTCAACTGCCAAGCATGAAGATGTATCGCTCGTTTGGAATTGGAACGCCTTGCACCATATTTCACATCGCCTTTGATGGGGCAGCCAATTTTGCCCAGTTGTGCTCTGATTTGATGGTGCCGCCCCGTCAACAGCATAATTTCTAATAAAAAATATCTATCGCTCGACCCCCTCAGTATAAAGCGCATTTCTGCTCGTTTTGAGTCTTTTATTTTTTCATCGAAGGCTTTAGAGGTGTTGCTTGCAGCATTTTTTTTCAGATAATGAACTAAGTTATCCGCATCTTTCAGTGGTTTATTTTCCACTACGGCGAGGTAGGTTTTAAGGGTCTCTTTATTTTGAAATTGCTTTGAAAGATTGGCTGCCGCTGCTTCTGTTTTAGCGAAAACAACAATACCTGACGCCACACGGTCGAGCCGATGAATGACGAATAATTTTACTTTCAAAAAATCTTCTGCAAGTTGTAAAAGGGAAGAATCGCCTGTTGGGTCGGGCTGCGTAGGCACAAGGGCGGGCTTATTGAATGCAACGAAATAGGCATCGTGGTAAAGGATAAGTTCTTGCATATCCTTTATTTGATTTCTTCGTAATCGGTGTAATCACCCATTTTATTGCTCTTAACGCTTTTTTTTTCAGGCGTTTTTTTATCATACAAATGACGATGCTCTACAATCACCTTTGGGCGAAAAAGAACGCGATAAAGAAAGATAATGACTACAATATAAAATAGAAATTTCATTTTAGAAATTATAAATGATGATGAATGATGAATTGTTTGATTTATAAAACATTGATTATAAATATTTTATAGTTTGAAATTTAATAGTCAACAGCACGGTCTATCCTCTAATGTCTAACTGTCTAATATCTAATTAAACGCCAACAATCACCTCAAACATATCTTCTCTTTTAAAATACTTTTGAGCCAGAGCTTGAATCTCTTGCGGCGTAATACTTCTTATTTTCTCAACAAATTGTTGAAAATGACTCAAGTCTACCCCCTCAGTAATAAATGACTTAACGACATCCGACACGGCAAAAGGACCGTCCACCATATTTAACATATTGCCGAGCAAGTAGTTTTGAACCATTTTTAATTCTTCAGCACTCACAGGCTCATTTTGCATTTTTTCCATTTCAAAATAGATTTCTGTCAATGCTTTTTTGACAAACCGATTACCGACTTCTGATGAAATGTAAAAATATCCATCGTGGTGCATCAAATCGAGCGCGGAGTATATATTATAGGTGTAGCCTTTTTTCTCTCGAATATTGGTCATCAACCGTGAACTGAAATAGCCGCCAAAAATAGTATTCAAAACAAAAAAGTCATTGAAATTAGGGTTGTTTCTATTGCCAAATTGTCTGCCAATGCGAATAGCCGTTTGCAAGGTATCCGCATTTTTCACCTTGACTTTTTGAGGCTTTTGAGTAGAAATACTGAGGGGTATGTGTTTGTCAACTGAAACCGTTTTTTGCTGACCTAAATATTGATTCAACAGTTTCAGAATTGACTCATCTGTTTTTCCACTCAAAAAAATTAAGCAATTATCTGAAGTAAAATGCTCTTGATGGTGTTTTATCAAGTCATCACGAGTTAAGGCGCGATAGTCATCGGGCGTAGAGTTGTAGCCATATGGATGGTTTTCGCCAAAAATAATTTCCGTTATTTTTCGATAAGCGAGGACATCATTTTTAGACAATTCTACTAACAGCGACTGAATATTATTTTCAGTATAGGTCATCAATTCTTTTTCTGGAAAAGTCGGCTCCAATAATATTTCAGCTAAAATGGGTGCAAGTTTCGGAAAATGCTTCGTCATGCAATACAAAACGATGCCACCTGTATCCAAATTGACGGGCGTTTGCAAAGTGCCAGCATAAAAATCCACTTGTTCAGCCAATTCAGCCGCATTGTAAGATTTCGTTCCTTCGCGTAGCATCCGAGCCGTTGAGCGAGATACGAGTCGCTTATGCTCATGCGGGCGACCAGATAGAAAAACGACCTCAATTTTCATGATTTCCTGCGTACCTGAGCGTGTTTCGTATACGGGGATGCCGTTATCGAGGTGCGCTACTGAGGGGTATGGCAAGATCAATGAAGTGACTTCATGAATGGGTGGCGGTGTTTTTCTATCCAACGTATCTATCTTTTTCAAATCAATTATCTGTTTTTTTTAAAAGAAAACAAAGAGTAACTACTTAGGGGGCTGCTCTGGAGGAGCTAAATATCGGTAGTAGAAAAACAAAGGTACGTTTTAAATAAAAAAATGACACCATGATTTCAATAGGCTCTCTGAAAGATTTATATAAAGCGCGTTTCATCTATTAAAATACTGTTTTTATCTATCATTTCATGCGAGCTTTGTTCATAAAAAGTAAATTCGTGAAATATTATGCTTGAATTCGCTCAAAATGTTTCTTATGTCATTGCGAGGAACGTGGCAACTGAGGGGTATATTTTTTGAAAAGATGAAACAAACCATACAATGAACTTTAGCGAAATATTCAAAATTTCTTTAGCGTCCGTCAAAGCCAATTCGTTGAGAACGATTTTGACACTCCTTATTATAGCTGTCGGATTGATGGCGTTAGTAGGCATTTTGACAGCACTCGATAGTGTGCTTTTCTCTCTCAATGATAGCTTCAACGATATGGGTACGAACTCTTTTGCAATCGAAAGAAAATCGCAAAATATAAAAGGCAATCGTGGCGGCAGACGCTCTAAAATAGGTGAACCGATTGATTATGACCAAGCCTTTGAATTCAAACAACGCTTTGAATTTCCCTCAAAAGTGACTCTTTCAATCATGCCAGCGGCTAATGCAACCATTCAAAAGCAAGATAAAAAAACCAACCCCAACGTTATAGTTTATGGCATCGACGACAATTATCTCGATGTAAAAGGTCATGAACTCACCAACGGGCGCGGCTTTTCAGATAATGAACTTCAAAGCGGTGCGAATAAAGTGATTATAGGAACTGAAATCGTGAAACTTCTTTTTGATAATAATAATGAAAAAGCCGTCAATCAAGATATTTTAATTGGCAACGTCCGCTATCTCGTGGTGGGCGTTTTGAAATCAAAAGGTTCGGGCGGTGGTGGGCAAGGCGGTGACCGCTTTGTCATGATTCCCTTGCTGAATGCCAAGCGCATTTATGACAATAAAGGGGCTGATTATGCCATCAGTGTCGGTTTGCAGTCTGCCATGGATATGGACAACGCGACGGATGTAGCGATGGGTCTATTTAGGCAAGTTAGGAAGCTGAAAATCGGGAAAGAAGATGATTTTGAAGTTTTTAAAAGTGACAGCCTTTTAGCCATTCTGAAAGAAAATACCGTCAAAATTCGCTGGGCAACCATCGCTATTGGCTTGATTACATTGCTCGGTGCGTCTATTGGTTTGATGAATATCATGCTCGTGAGCGTGACTGAGCGGACACGCGAAATCGGTATTCGCAAAGCATTGGGTGCTACTCGCGGCAGCATTTTATATCAATTTTTAACCGAAGCTATTGTAATTTGTCAAATGGGCGGCATTGCAGGAATTATTTTAGGCGTTTTAGCAGGTTTTGGTGTATCGCTTCTTTTCAAAGGTTCTTTCGTTATGCCTTGGGCATGGATTACGTTGGGGCTAATTACCTGCTTTGTGGTCGGTTTATTTGCCGGTTTGTATCCTGCATTGAAAGCCTCTCGGCTCGATCCGATAGAATCTTTGCGCTACGAATAATGAATCTTAATTGTAAAAAATTCGTCTAACTATTGCAATAATTAACGACCTTCGCCGCCCTCTTGAACTTTAAAAACAAAAGGGGTGTTTTAGTCTGACTCATTTTAACAATTGATAATATGCTCATTTGGATCTCATTTCTTGTATTGGTTTTTATTTTACTCGCTGTTGACCTCTCCATTCTTAGCAAATTGCGGCATGGTGTGCCAACGGTCAAAGAATCTTTTCGTCAAACTTTAGGATGGATTTCTTTGGGGCTGCTTTTTTCATTCGCTATTTATGGTTTGTATGAATACGATTGGTTCAATTTCGGACAACATTTATCAGGCAAAGACGCTGCTATACAATATCTAACAGGTTATTTGATTGAACAGGCGCTGAGTGTGGATAATCTTTTCGTCATTGCGCTCATTATGTCTTACTATAAAATACCCCCTCAGTATCAACACAATATTTTATTTTGGGGTATAATTGGCGTGATTGTGACAAGAGGTCTGATGATAGGCGTTGGCTTTGCTTTAGTGACGGCTTTTAGTTGGGTTAATTATTTATTCGGCGCAATTCTTCTTTATTCTGCTTATAAAATGGCAGTCACTGACGAATCGGAAGATGTGAATTTTGACAATAGTTGGGTAACAAATGCTATTAAAAAAATTGTACCCCTCAGTAACACGTTTGGAGAAGGGCATTTTTTCATAAAAGTAGATGGAAAAAGTACTGCTACCATGCTATTTGTGGCGCTATTAGTAGTCGAATCAACGGATATTTTATTCGCTTTCGATTCAGTGCCTGCGGTTTTCTCTATTACTCAAGATCCTTTCCTCGTTTTTAGCAGCAATATATTCGCTATTTTGGGTTTGCGCTCTTTGTATTTTGTACTGGCTGCATCAATGGAAAAATTTGAATATCTTGAAAAAGCTTTGATACTCATCCTCGCTTTCATTGGTTTGAAAATGATGTTGGAGGATGTTGTTCACATTCCTGTCGGTATTTCACTTGGTGTTGTAGCCATTTTGTTAATCGGCGGTATTGTCCTTTCTTTATTTATGCGAAAAAAAGAAACGCTTGAAAAGTTGCCTAAGAAAAAACAAGCTCCTGTTAAAAATTAAAAATTTTATTTCAAAAAAATGTGACCGAGATAAAAAGCCTTAGTCTCCATAAGGTCTTTAAACAAAATAGTATCAAAAAGTTCTTTAAAAAGTTGATAATGAAAAACGTTCTTAAATCTCTTACAATAGCTGCCACTTTCATTTTAGGTGTTGTAGCTTGTACAGAGGCTCCTAAAGAAGGTACTCCTGCTTCTGCTGCGTCAGCGGCACTTGATTCTGCTGCAAAAGCGGTATCTATGCAAGCTGATTCTGCCAAAGCATCAATGGTAACTGCGGCTGATTCTGTCACTTCAAAAGTGGGTGCTGCTGCTGACTCAATGAAATCTAAAACTGGCGCAGCTATGGATAAAATGGGTGAGACCATCAAAAAAGTAGGCGAAAAGATAGAAAAAGCAGGCGAAGCTAAAAAAGAAGAAGTGAAAAAAGCAAATCACTAATTCATCAGCAAAATGAAAATAACCGATAGTATTCATTAAAAATACTATCGGTTATTTAAAAAAAAGTCAGTTTTTTTTTATAGACAACTCAACTAAGCAAAAAATTGTGTCCTTCTATATTTGTTAAGTGGCAGCTATTATCAAGATAGTCGCCATTTTTTTTTGCCTAAAATCAGCTTAATTTTATAATTTATTCTGCTCTTACAATTTTAATGCTTATCCCACACATCACTTCAATAATGTGACACTGCCAAAATCAGTCAAAACACTGCCCTTGCATTTGAATTTAGCTTTCCAGAGAAACACCCCTGGGTTGACTTTTTGCCCATTAAATGTGCCGTCCCAACGCTCAAATTTATCGGTAGTATAGAAAATACGCCCGCCCCAACCATCGAGCACTTCAAATGAAACCACTTCATCAATAGCATACGGATTAGAGATAAAAAACTGATCATTGAGCCCATCTGCATTGGGTGTGAAGGCTTTTGGTAGGAAAAGCTTAGTACATTCGAGGTCTTTAGGGTCAATCACCTTTATTTTTATGGTATCCAATGCCGTGCATTGCGCTTCTTTCATAGACAAAATATAGCTCAATTCACCACCTCTCACAGGCGTTATAATCGTATTAGCTACTTTATCGTCAGAAACACCCTCTTTGGGCGTCCATGTAAAATCAGTGGCACAAGTATGCGTAATATTTAGTTTCACACTGCTACCTAAGAAAACAATGGTATCCCGATTGGCAATCCTATCGGGTGACGAATAAAGTGCTGCTACTTCGGCTTCATTAATCGCTCGCTCATAGATACGCAGTTCATCAATGAAGCCTAAAAATTTGCGGTCAGTAGAGCCAATGCACGGACTTTTCGATAGCGTTAAAGGCGCACTATTCTCTATATCCACCCGTTTGGTCGAAAGACTTGTTTGTACCAATCTACCATTCACATAAAGTGACAATTTGTTCGTAGCTCTTGTAACAACTATATGTTGCCAACAACGAGCAAAGTCAAGTCTTTGAACAATAACATGACGATTTCGTGAATTTTCACTTAATTCCACACTGATTTGGTTCGTGCCAGGCGTATACCGGATAGCGAAAATGCTGTCGATATTGCACTTTTTGCGCTTAGCAAACAA
>JAYUUR010000287.1:0-12826 GCA_043754475.1 Saprospiraceae bacterium
ATTATGTGTCAAAAAATTATGTGGTAAAAAATACATAAATGAAATATTGGCATTACGTATTCCTGTTGGGCATTAGCATGGGCATTTGGACTTGTTCAACAGGCAATAATAATGCAGATAAAACCACGCCACCCACGCCTTCTAACCTATCGGGTAAAGAATTGGCAGCTATATATTGTGCCAATTGCCATCTCAAACCAGAACCTGATTTATTAGATAAAAAGACTTGGGAGAAAGGCGTTTTGCCTGAAATGGCTTTCTATTTAGGCAAAAGATTACTGAGGGATAAGTTTTTTGAAATGAATCCTGATGATATTCCTGCGGCTATTCAATCGGGTTTGTACCCCGATGCGCCTGTTTTAGCAGAAGAAGATTGGGATAAAATAGTGAATTATTATATCTCGAATGCGCCTGATAAACTGTTGCCTCAAAAGGGAAAACACACAGTTAAAGTAGGACTACCTTTTTTTGAAGTTAAAAACAGTTTTCATACTGAGGGGGTGTTGCCCTTGATAAGTATGGTGAAAATTGATACTTTCCATCATCAATTATATGTTTCACGCAGGGATAAAAGTCTGCTTGAAATTTATGATAAAACATTTAAAAAACGAGATTCTATTGTGCTGGAAAGCCCTGTTTCGGATAGGGTATTGTCTAAAGGCGGCGATGATTATATTCTTCAAATGGGCATCATGGATCCGAATGATTTATACAAAGGAAAGCTGTCAAAAATCAATGCTCAAAATCAATTAACAACCGTTATTGACTCCCTCCAACGCCCAGTGCATCTCGATATTTTGGATATGAATGAAGACGGAACAGAGGATTTCCTGATTTGCAACTTCGGGAATAGAATGGGTAAATTGTCTTGGTACGATGGCAAAACGCATAAAGAAACAGTGTTATCGCCCCTGCCCGGTGCCCGTCGGACGATTATTAGAGACATGAACAATGATGGCAAGCCTGATATTGTTGCCCTATTTTGTCAAGCCCGCGAGCGTGTTTCTATTTTTTATAATAAAGGCGCAGGCAATTTTGAGGAAGATATTGTATTGGAATTTTCACCTGTTTATGGTTCAAGTGATTTCGATTTAGCAGATATGAATGGTGATGGCAAGTTGGATATTCTTTATACCAATGGGGATAATGCGGATTATTCCATTGTTTTAAAAAATTACCACGGCATTCGCATATTCACGAATAATGGGGAAAATAAGTTTAAAGAGCAATATTTTTATCCTATTTATGGGGCTACGCAAGTCATCGCCCGAGATTTTGATGGCGATGGTGATGTAGATATGGCAACGATTGCCTTCTTTTTGGATAGTCAAAACAAATCTACTGAGGGGTTCTTATTTTTCGAAAATAAAGGCAATAATATTTTTAGTATATCTACTTTCGCCAATAGCGCGCAAGGCAGGTGGTTGGTGATGGATGTTGCGGACTTGGATGGTGATGGACGAGAGGATATTGTGCTGGGTAGTTTTTTTAGGATGGGTAAAGTTTCTGCGAAACCCCTCAGTATTGTTTGGTTGAAAAATACAGCAATTAAGAGGGTGAAATAATGGAGAGTAGCCCCCCAACCCCCGAAGGGGGAGCCAATCGAAATAAATTGAACAATCAATATTTTAAACAAGGTTAAACCTGTTTGACCATCTTTTAACAACTATAACATAACTAATATGGCTATTTTTAGACACGCCTTTTTATTGTTCATCGCTTTTTATATATGCCCCACAGCATCTCTTCAAGCACAGTGCTCTTTCATCGGTCAAATAAAAGATTCCGAAACGGCTAAACCATTAGAAGGGGCAACGGTCACTTTTGATTTTAATAAAACGGGCATTACGTCTGATAGTAACGGTATTTTTACAATCTACACGACTTGTGAAGAGCATACTATTAATATTCGATACATTGGCTATAAGCCTTATTCATGGCGTTTTACTATTAAAGGCACTTTGTCGATGGATATAGAAATGATCAACATCTCTAATGAGTTAGAAGAGGTTATAATATCAGGTCAAGGTTCTGTGAGGACAATGGAAACGCCCTCTTTAGGTGTGAATTTATTGAGTATGAAAGCTGTGCAGAAGATGCCACCTGCGGCTGGCGAAGTGGATATACTGAGGGGTATGCAAATGTTACCGGGCGTTACGTCAGTCGGTGAAGGTGCCAATGGTATCAATGTACGAGGCGGCAATGTCGATCAAAATTTGATATATTTAGATAATATGCCCATCTTTAATCCGACACATATGCTGGGTTTATTTTCACTTTTTCCAACGGATGCTATTCGCGAAATGGCTATTTATAAAGGGAGTATGCCAGCGCGGTATGGTGGGAGAACATCGTCCGTATTAGATATTAAAATGACTGAACCGAGTACAGAATCTTTTAAACTCAAAGGCGGCATTGGTTTAATTTCTAATAGAATAAACATGGAAATCCCGATTATTAAAGAAAAATTGTCTGTCTTAACGTCCGCTCGGTTGTCGTACAATGAATATTTAATCCGCCTTTATAATGCCGCTTTAAGTCCCTCAAGCAAGTCGCCGCTTCCTAACAACCACGCCAGTTTCTACGATTTTGCCAATAAGATTTTGTTTAATGCCACTGAAAAAGACAACATAACTTTTTCGAGTTATTTGAGCCATGATCAATATGCTGTCAATTCTCTTTTTGAGGTTGCGGGTTCATTGGCAAATAAAGCAACTATTAAATACGGGCATCAAAATTTTGCCCTGCGATGGAATCATTATTTTAATCAAAGCCTTAATTTCAATCTTTTAGGTGTGTCTTCACGATATGCCACACAAATAAATGTAGCTGATGGACCCGCTGCGTTGGATTTAAACTCTGAGATTTTATATAAAAATGTTAAAGCAGAACTGACTTTTATTCCTACTCCAAAACAGCGTATTAATGCAGGAATCAGTGCCATTCGGTATGATATCCAAGCAGGAAATTTATTACCAACGCCCGGCTCAATCATTTCAAAAGTAGAAGTGCAGCCCCAGCAAGCTTATGAATTGGCACTGTTTGCATCGGATGAGTTTGATATTGGAGATAAATTATTGATGGATATTGGGGTACGATTAGAACAATATTTTGATATAGGACCTTATAATCTGCCTATTTATAATGAGAATGAACCAAAATCTACTACAAGCATTCAAAATACGCTTGCTTTAGGCAAAAAAGATGTTGAAAAAAGCTATACTCGATTAGAACCTCGCTTGGCTGTACGGTATAAACTAAATGATAAAAGTTCTTTAAAATTTGGTTATAATCGAACCAATCAATTTCTCCAGATATTATCCAATAATACCACTCCTTTGCCCAATTCCAGATGGCAATTGTCAAACCGATACATTCCACCTCAACAAAGCAACCTATTTACATTAGGCTATTTCAATGATTCAAAAGAAAAATTTTGGGAATACTCCCTTGAATTGTACTATCGCCAACAGAAAAATATTTTTGACTATACTAACGGCGCCGATTTACAAATAAATCCAACTATTGAGACCCAAATACTGAGGGGGTCGGGCAAATCTTATGGTGTTGAATTTTTGTTATCAAAAAAGAAAGGCGTCATGACCGGGTGGATGAGTTATACTTATTCGCGGGCATTACAACAAGTTTTAGGCGATTTCCCTGCCACAGAACAACTGAATGATGGTAAATGGTTTCCCTCCGCAGTCGATAAACCACACGCACTTAATATTGTAACCAATTTTCAAACAGAAAAACACATGTCTCTTTCTTTTACTTTTGTGTACAGCACGGGCAGACCTTTCACCGCGCCTGTGAGTTTTTACCGCGTCAAAAATGATTTTATTCCCGTATATACCGACCGCAATAACGACCGCATATCTGATTATCATCGCTTGGATTGCTCGTGGTCAATTTTTCCAGCCATTAAAAAACAGCGGTTTAATAGCAATTGGGTTTTTACTATTTATAATTTGTATGGTCGGAAAAATGCCTATTCCTATTTTTTTAAACCCAATGGTCTTGGCATCAAGCCCTATAAATTAAGTGTTTTTACCGCACCGATTGTATCGCTAACTTTTAATGCCACTTTTGAATAACATACAATCAATACAAAATTATAATCTTATATTTATTCCTTTTATTAAACAATAAAATGATGGTTATTCAAAAATATATGCACCTAAAACAACTGTTTTATCTTCTGTTGCTCTGTTCATTTATAACCTGTCAATATCCGATTGACTCTTATGTGCAAGCCACTAAAAAGCGTTTTTTATTAATTAATGCTGATTTGACGGATATTTATGGGAAAGTGACGGTGGAATATTCAGTTGATGAAATCTCTATATCCAATGTTTATACGTCACCCCCGGAAGTAAAAGCGGAAATTTATGTTGAAGATAGTAAAGGCGTGAAAGTGCCTTTTACTAATAAAATTGAGAATAAAAACTTTCAC
This sequence comes from Saprospiraceae bacterium, assembly GCA_043754475.1. Taxonomy (GTDB): domain Bacteria; phylum Bacteroidota; class Bacteroidia; order Chitinophagales; family Saprospiraceae; genus JAAFJT01. The sequence goes on from JAYUUR010000287.1 coordinate 4,457, forward strand.
GGCGTGGTTGGTGAAACATATAAATTGTTTGTAAATGCTGATGGTAAGAGATATGAGTCATCGCCTGAAGTCATGCCTAAATGCCCTGAAATAGATTCTATATCAGCCACTTTCAAACAAGATTTAGACTATCCTGCGTCAAATCCTTTGCGAAATGCCTTCGATGTATATGTATATGCTCAAGATTATTCGACCGAAGGCAATTATTATCAATGGGATTGGGTACATTATTCGCGGAATATTTATTGTGGCACAGCCAATTATCGAGGTTCACCTGCAAATTTACCTTGTGCTACTGATTGTTGGAACATTGGGCTCAGTGAGAAGATTAATGTCTTAGCAGATAAATTAGTGAATGGACAAAATATGCGTATTGCTGTTGCTCGCGTGCCTTTTCAATCACCGCCCAGATATTATATGAAAATAGAACAACGCGCTATTTCAAAAACGGCTTTTAATTATTTGAAGTCACTTGAAAAACAAACCCAATCGAATGGGTCACTCTTTGATGTCCCTGCTCAGACCCTTTTTAGCCCCAATATTAAAGGCATAACTGATCCAACTGAAAAGATTTTAGGTATATTCAATGTCTTTTCTTCGCGGAAAAAAATTATTTATGTTGACATGACTCAAGAAATACCGGGCGTCATTCGCCGTGTCACTCCTGCTGAATTTCCGCCCTATCCGTATCCGTATCCCTCAACGCCGCCGTGTGTAGAAGGTCCGTATCGGACGAGAATTAAACCTGAGGGTTGGGTAGAATAAGTTAGAATCCTACCAATCCTGATTCTAATAAATGACCCCCTCAGTATTTAACATCTTTAAATCAACAAAATGATAAATTCTACCATCGCCCATTGGCACAATCTTCTTGAAAACGGCAATGCAGCAGGGCTTGATACCTTGCTGGCAGACAATGCCATTTTCCATTCGCCCATCGTGCATACCCCTCAGTATGGGAAGGCTTTGACGCAGATGTACCTATCCGCAGCCTTCATGGTTTTCTACAATGACACCTTTACATATGTGCGTGAGGTGGTAGGGGAGAGGGATGCCGTCTTGGAATTTGAAGTAGAGATTGACGGTATCAAGGTCAATGGTGTGGACATGATACAATGCGATGAAGCAGGGAAAATTGTTGATTTTAAGGTTATGGTTCGTCCGCTGAAAGCGGTGAATTTGATTCATCAGAAAATGATGGCGATGTTGCAAGGGATGAAGTAGCGCACCCGTCTTGTTTTTATGTGAAACGCTGTTATCTTTGTGAAAATTCAAATACCATTAATTATGACTGAAACACCACAGCAAGCCTATATCAGCAAAGTCCATCTAAAAGGCTATAAAAGTATCCGCGACTTGGAGATTGACTTCAAGCCCGGGCTGAATATTATTATTGGTCCGAATGGGAGCGGGAAGACTAATTTTTTGGAGTTAATTAGCCAGTTTACTTGGGATGCTTATAAAGAGAGAGAAAAGGTTTATATTCACGCACTAATTAAATATATTGGAAATACTAATGAATTGATTCGTGAGACAGAGGGAGATTTTGAGCTTCGAAATGATATGCCAATATTTAAGGAAACACATCGAATTTATTTTAATAATCAATTAATACAACATTCTGAAACAATTTATAAATCTAACAATCGATTTGAAAATAAAGACCTTCTAAATGAGAGAATTGATAAAGATGGGATATTAGAAGATAATTGGTGGATGTCTCAAATGGTATGTTTCGGTAATCCCATTAATGATATTCTAAAAAAAGGAATAGACTTTAAGCTTGGTATTTATACCGATAAATATTTTCTACATCCTATATTATCAAATACATTTTTATCTGAATTTGAAGAATACAATATAGAATCTTTTTTAGATAAAATTTTTTATTTTGTAGAAAATGATAACTCTTTAATAGTTAATTCTAAATTTATTGAATATCTGAGGGAATTTACACCGATTAAAAATGTAGGAATACAAGTCGAAAGAATGTCAATAAATAAGAGTAGTAATGAAAAAGAAAAAACTATTACTAATGTGCTATTGAATTTTACAATTGAGAATAGGATTATTGGCTGGCATGAACTTTCTGATGGAACTCGCCGAATGTTTTATATAATTGCATCTTTTTTAGGTATAGGTGATACCTTTCTAATTGAAGAACCCGAACTCGGCATCCACCCCGACCAACTCCATAAACTCATGGATTTCCTCATTGAGCAATCCAAAGAGAAGCAAATTATTATCACGACACATTCGCCCGAAGTATTGAACGCTATTCATCCTGACGAATTGGATAGAATTATCGTTACGCGGTATGATGCTGAAAAAGGAACGATTATGCACAAACTCACGCCTGAACAAGCTAAAGAAATGGGTGAGCGTGTCAAAGAAGGAGATATGTTTTTGAGTGACCGGTGGGTGCATTTAAATTTAGAAGACGAAATCTTTAATGCTACAAAATTGAATGAAAAATAAAGCAAAACGCTTAAAAATAGCCATTTTAGGAGAACACCCTGACAATGATGCAGAAGCATTTCGAACACTTTTAGAAAAAAGACCTTATCCAAATGCTCAATTCGACATTCCTATTCGCAATTTAAGAGGCGGACAATTTGATGTGTCTACGGCTGTGGTGAGGCAGATTAAAAATGTGAAAAGAGAACAATCTTTTGATAAATTCATCATTATCCGCGACCTCGATGGTATATTGTCAGAAAGCCATAAAGTGAAAAATCGAGATGATTGGTTTAAAAGAGTCAATCAAGGTATTGATGGAAGCGGTATTTTTTACCTCGCTATCGCCGAAACAGAAGCCCTCCTTCTCTCAGACATCGAAACCATTAATAAAAAATATGGTACTCAACTAAGACAACATGCCAACCCTATAAACATTGAAGACCCTAAAAAAGAGCTGAAAACTGAAACAGAAAAAAAAGTAAAAATCCTTACGAACCCAATCACTGCGGCGATATAATGCAAGAGATAACTTTTCAAAAAGTATTTGATAATCATAAAGGCGAGCGCAGTTTCCAAGCATTTATTAAGGAATTAGATGGGATTTTGAAATAGTCTCACCCCCTTAGTATAAAGAGCATTTTCGCCCTCATCTATTAGAGAGATGTAAAGGATTTTTGTCATTCTACGAATTAAACCTTAATTTTGCTATAAATCATCAACTTCTAACTATGGTTGTTTCAAAATTATTAGCGGGAAAAAATAAAAAGGTAAAGCGTGTGCCGGATATGCTGATTGCTGAGACATTGCAAGGCAAGCCTATTTATTATCAAGGCTATAAGCAAGTATTATCGAGAAAACTAAAACCGACCGACATTATGGGCATTAGCGATGTTCAAAGTTTTTTTACCAATTTGATAAAAGATTATTTGACGCCTTTATTGAAAAAGGAATACAAAGTTCTGGCAGGAGAATTAGGCTTACACCTTCAACATCAAGACAATGTGTCGGTGGATATAGCTGTTGTCTCGCGGGAATTGTACCAGCCGAGCAATTTTAAGGGTAAATATCTGGATTACCCACCCCAAGTAGTTGTCGAAATTGATATAAATATTGACCCTATCGAAAGCTTGGGGAATAATAGCGAATACGTCAATATCAAAACGCAGGCACTTTTAGATTTTGGCGTTGAGCAGGTGATTTGGGTTTTCACCAAAAGCCGTAAGATAACGGTGGCTCAAAATAATAGCCCTTGGTTAACCATGAATTGGAACGATAAAGTGACTGTTATGGGACATATTTTTTCAATTGAACAATTGATAGAGGAGGATGGCTTCGACCCGATGAGCTTGTTTTTAAATCAGTAAGCACCCCCTCAGTATCCCACACTACTTTTATCAATTTCTCCTAAAGAAATCCTACTTTTACCTCAAATTAATTCAATTTGAGCACTCAAGTCCTTTTAATAACGCCGCCTTTTACCCAATTGAATACGCCTTATCCTGCGACGGCGTATATCAAAGGCTTTCTGAATACTCAAAATATTAGTGCTTTTCAAACTGATTTAGGTATTGAAGTCATCTTAGCGTTGTTTTCAAAGCAAGGATTGACGGATTTATTTGCTCAAATAGAATCCTCTCAACAAGCACTTTCTGAGAATGCTCAACGCATTATGGCTTTGAAAGACGATTATATTCATTCCATTGATGCCGTCATTTTGTTTTTGCAAGGTAAAAATCCCACGTTGTCGCACTTGATTTGTCAAGAAGGCTTTCTGCCTGAAGCTTCTCGTTTTGCTCAATTGTACGACCTTGATTGGGCTTTTGGCTCAATGGGAACGCAGGATAAAGCCAAGCATTTGGCAACGCTTTACCTTGAAGATTTGTCGGATTTAATCATGGAATGTGTGGATGCACATTTTGGATTCAGTCGCTATGCGGAGCGTTTGGCGCGGTCTGCCAATAGTTTTGATGAATTATATGCTGCTATGCAAGCAGATTTGACCTTTATTGATAGAATTTCACTCAAAATACTGAGGGAGCATTTCGATGTCGGATTTCAGATGTCGGATTTCGGTGTATCCCTCCCGAAATCCGAAATCCCAATTTCCAAATCGAAATTGGTGGCGATTACGGTGCCGTTTCCAGGCAATCTTTACAGTGCTTTGCGGTGTGGGCAATGGATTAAAAAGCATTATCCGCATATAAAAGTAGCGATGGGTGGCGGTTTTGCCAATACGGAATTGCGGTCGCTGACGGATGCGCGGGTATTTGAATTTTTCGATTTTATCACGCTTGATGATGGAGAAGCACCGCTTCAAAATTTGGTTGAATATATTGAAGGCAAACGCCCTGTTGAATTGTTAAAACGCACTTTGACCCTCATTAATGGCAAGGTTGAATACATCAATAATAGTTTTACTAAAGATTATAAGCAAGCGGATATCGGCACGCCTGATTACAGTGATTTATTATTGGATAAATACATTTCAGTCATTGAAATCGTCAATCCGATGCATCGTATGTGGAGCGATGGGCGGTGGAATAAGCTCACAATGGCGCATGGTTGCTATTGGGGAAAATGCACGTTTTGCGATATTTCTTTGGATTATATCAAGCTTTATGAACCCGTTGCGGCTCAATTACTATGCGATAGAATAGAGGAATTGATTACTCAAACAGGTCAGAATGGGTTTCATTTCGTGGATGAAGCGGCACCACCTGCCTTGATGCGGTCGTTGGCACTTGAAATCATTAGGCGCAAGTTGACCGTCAGTTGGTGGACGAATATCCGATTTGAAAAGAGTTTTACGCGCGACTTATGCCGCTTGCTTAAAGCATCAGGTTGTATTGCTATTTCAGGTGGCTTGGAAGTGGCTTCTGATAGGTTGTTGGAGCTGATTCAGAAAGGCGTGACGGTGGCACAAGTAGCGCAAGTCACGCGCAATTTTACGGAATCGGGCATCATGGTTCATGCCTATTTGATGTATGGTTTTCCAACTCAAACGGCTCAAGAAACCATCGATTCCCTTGAAATGGTGCGCCAAATGTTTGAAATAGGCGTTTTGCAATCGGGTTTTTGGCATCAATTCGCTATGACCGCGCACAGTCCTGTGGGTATGTATCCTGAAAAATTTGGCGCAAAAAAAGAGAGCAATTTAATAGGTAGTTTTGCCAATAATGACATTGTACATATTGACCCAAAAGGAGCTGATCATGATGCTTATAGTTATGGTTTAAAAAAATCGTTGCTCAATTATATGTACGGTATTGGCTTTGAATTGCCCTTGCAGGATTGGTTTGATTTTAAAGTGCCACGTACGAAAGTATCCCCTCAGTATATTAAGCATGCTTTGACAGATGAAACCATTATTTCATTAAAACCCACTGCTAAAATTGTTTGGTTGGGCGGAAAGCCAACGCTCCAGTATTTTACTAAAACCAAAAAAGGTAGACAATTTGACATGGCAATCCTTTCTTTTCATGATAAAAAAGATACATTTACGCTACAAACAAGCAAAGTACAAGCGGACTGGTTGCTCCATATTTTACCTCAATTATCGCCTAAAAATGCTGAAATTCTTACTTTTCAGGAAGTAAAAGCCCATTACGAAGCCGCTGGTTTAGAGGATTTTGAATTGTTTTGGTACAATAAACCGTTTAATGCGATGAGCGATTTTGGGTTATTGAGTTTATAAGTTTAGTTGAAATCCCTTACATAATAACTGACTTTTGAATTTCAAATATTTTAATTGTCAAATTGACACTTAATTAAAAAAACAAATTATCTTTGTCAACTTGTTAAAAAACAGGCACACAATGAAATATCTATTAGGCTTCGACATAGGCAGTTCCTCCGTAAAAGCTGCTTTGCTTCATGCAGAGACGGGCGAAACGGTGGCATCCGCTACTTCTACAAAGACCGAATTACCCATGATTGCTCTGCAAACAGGCTGGGCAGAACAAGACCCTGACATGTGGTGGCAAGAAGCCATCAAAGCGATGAAAATACTGAGGGGTCGGTATAAATTTGATAAAACGGAAGTGGGGGCAATCGGTATTTCCTACCAAATGCACGGCTTGGTTTTAGTCGATAAAAATCAAAATGCTTTGCGGAATGCCATCATTTGGTGCGATAGTCGTGCGGTGGAAATTGGCAATAAAGCCTTTAAAAAGTTAGGAGAAAAGTATTGTTTGAAGCATTATCTCAATTCGCCAGGGAATTTTACCGCTTCAAAACTGCGTTGGGTCATCGAAAATGAACCACATATTTTTGAACAAGTAGATAAAATGATGTTGCCAGGAGATTATATCGCCATGCGGATGTCGGGCGATGTGCGGACAACTGTTTCAGGTTTATCGGAAGGTATTTTATGGGATTTTAAAAAACAGGCGATTGCTTCAAAATTGCTTGAAAACTACGATATAAATAAAGAAATTATTCCAAAAACAGTTGATACTTTTTCAAATCAAGGCGCATTATCCAAGCAAGCAGCGAAGATTTTAGGTTTAAATGAAGGCACACCGATTACTTACAGAGCTGGCGACCAACCGAATAATGCGTTCTCACTCAATGTCTTGAATCCGGGCGAAGTGGCAGCTACAGCAGGCACTTCGGGCGTGGTGTATGGCATCAATAAAAAGCCTGAGTTTGATAAAAAATCAAGGGTCAATAGCTTTGTTCATGTCAATCACACGAAGGATGCGCCTCGAAATGGCGTGCTGCTTTGCGTCAATGGCACGGGGATTTTGAACTCATGGTTGCGGCGAATGGTCGGCAATTTTACCTACGAACAGATGAATACTGAGGGGACTAAAACGCCTGTCGGTGCAGAGGGTTTGACATTCCTACCTTTTGGCAATGGGGCGGAGCGAATTTTGGAAAATAAACCTTCGGATGCAGGCTTGTATGGTTTGAATTTTAATAGGCATCAGCAAGGGCATTTGTTCAGGGCAGCGCAGGAGGGCATCGTATATGCCTTGCAATATGGCTTAGAAATTATGCAAAAAATGGGCGTTGAAACAAAAACTGTTCGCGCTGGGAATGCCAATATGTTCCTCAGCCCCTTGTTCCGTGAAGCCTTTGCGAATACCACAGGCACAACCATTGAATTGTACAATACCGACGGTGCAACGGGTGCAGCGCGGGGGGCAGGTATAGGCGTTGGTTTTTATAAAAATTTCAATGAAGCCTTTATTGGTTTAAATAAAATAGAAACTATAGAACCTCAAAAAGCTTTACAAGCCGCTTATACTGAGGGGTATCAAAAATGGTTGAAAGCCTTGAAACAAACGATGAATTTGTAGTAAATAAAACCTATCTTTTAAATTTAAAAAAATACATTAAAAATGGCAACTTTGAGCACCACCGAATATTTCAAAGGTATTGATATAATTCGCTTTGAAGGGAGAGAGTCAGACAATCCTTTGGCTTTCAAATGGTACGATGAAAACCGCATGATAGCGGGCAAAACAATGAAGGAGCATTTGCGTTTTGCCGTGTGTTATTGGCACACGTTCTGCGGCACGGGTGGTGATCCGTTTGGTCCCGGCACCAAGTATTTTCCTTGGGACGCTAAGAGTGATGCCCTCAGTAGAGCGCATGATAAAATGGATGCGGCGTTTGAATTTATAACCAAATTAGGTGTTCCGTATTATTGTTTTCATGATATTGATTTAGTGGACGAAGGAGATTCGATAGCAGAATATGAAAGCCGTTTAGCAAATATTGTCGATTATGCGGCTGTGAAACAAGCGGAAACAGGCGTCAAACTCTTGTGGGGTACGGCGAATGTCTTTTCAAACCCTCGTTATATGAACGGTGCGAGTACTAATCCTGATTTTGCAGTCGTGGCGTATGCCGGCACTCAAATTAAAAATGCTATTGATGCGACCATTAAATTGGGCGGAGAAG
>JAYUUR010000288.1:0-4194 GCA_043754475.1 Saprospiraceae bacterium
AGCCTTAACTATGGCTAATTATTCCGTCTCCACCATAAATGGTGGAGTTATAAATTCTTTTAACTCATTGATAATCAATGAGTTAAAAGATGTGGGTAAAGGACAGAGTTTGAAACTTGCTGCAAGTTAAGCTAAATTCAAAATTTTATTTGGCTTCAAAATTTCAATTATTATATTTTTGACTTATTACACAACCACAACATAATGTAAATTTTGAAAAATCGAATACTGTGGCGGTTAAGAAAACGATTTTTGAATGACAGTATTGATAAACGAACTTGCCTTCATTTCTTTCAATTGGGCATATTTTTTTCGGTCTTGATGAGCCTGTATTGCCAAATCATATTTGAGGTTTTGATATTGAATCCTCGTTTCTTCATTGGCAATTAGATAATCTCTGAATAAAATATGTCTTCGTAATTCTTCACTGTCCATTGGACAAACGTAGAGATGGTGAACAATAGAGTCTAATATGCCCCATGTAGCTTCCGTTTTACCTCTTTTAAACACGTCTCGTTGAGGAATACCTTGATTGCCGTTGTGAGAGTATCCAATTTTCTCTAATCTCTTTTTTATTTCATTAAATTCTACCGACTTATCAAGAACTATATCAATATCAATGATTGGCTTGGCTGCTAATCCCGGAATTGAAGTGCTACCTACGTGTTCTATTGAAACTTTCAGATTTATGAGAGCATCATCAATGACTTTCTTGATTTCAACGAAGTCATCAATCCAACTTTTTTGATAGGCTTGAATGAGCATTGTTTGGTTCTATTCAAACACAATAGGCACATAGGAAAACTATGTGCTCCATGTGCCTATTGTGTTTAAATAAAAATATGCGTTAAAAAATCAATCTTCCACCGTCATATAACTTTCAATCGGCGGACAAACACAAATGAGATTCCTATCTCCCACCGCACTGTTCACCCGACTCACCGACGCCCAAAACTTGTAGCCATGATGCAAGTAGGCAATTGGGAATGCCGCTTTCTCTCGTGTATATGGCAGTGACCAATCGTTAGCTGTCACGATGTTATTGGTATGCGGGGCATTGACTAAAACATTGTTGTCAGTTGGGAAATCACCTTGCGCTATTTCATCAATCTCTGAACGGATTTGTAATAAAGCATCGCAAAAGCGGTCTAATTCATCTTTACTTTCTGATTCCGTCGGTTCAATCATAATCGTTCCGGCTACAGGGAATGACAACGTGGGCGCATGAAATCCATAATCCATAAAACGTTTAGCGACATCTTCCGCCGAGCAAATCGCTTTGAATGGACGCAAATCAATAATCATTTCATGTGCAGCGCGACCATTTTCACCAGTGTAAAGGATAGAAAACTCTTTTTCCAAGCGGGCTTTCATATAATTGGCGTTGAGAATCGCATATTTCGTTGCATTCGTTACCCCCTCAGTACCGAGCATTTTTATATAGCCATAAGAAATCAAAAGGATGCTGGCAGAACCAAAAGGTGCAGCAGATACCGCATGAGTGGCTTTATTGCCGCCCGTTTTCACATGCACGTGACCGGGAAGATAAGGAGCTAATGATTTATTCACGCAAATGGGTCCCATGCCTGGTCCACCGCCGCCATGCGGAATAGCAAACGTTTTATGAAGATTTAAATGGCAAACATCAGCACCGATAATACCTGGACTTGTCAAACCGACCTGTGCGTTCATGTTTGCACCGTCCATATAAACTTTACCGCCGTTTTGATGAATAATCGAACAAATGGCTTGTATTTCAGTTTCAAAAACGCCGTGAGTCGAAGGGTAAGTGACCATCAAACACGACAAGCGGTCTTTGTATTGATCGGCTTTGGCTTTCAAATCGGCTACATCTATATTACCTTTTTCATCGCAAGCCGTCACGACCACTTCCATGCCCGCCATCACAGCGGACGCCGGATTGGTACCGTGTGCTGACGATGGAATCAGAGCAATATTTCTATGAAAATCACCGCGGGCTTCGTGATATGCTTTGATAGTCAATAGACCTGCATATTCTCCTTGTGCACCTGAATTGGGTTGCAAAGAGCAAGCGTCGAAGCCAGTAATTTCTGCCAGCCAAGTCTCTAATTCTTTAAAAATCTGTTGATAACCCTTTGTTTGACTGAGTGGTGCGAAAGGATGGATATTAGCAAACGCTTCCCACGAAACAGGTATTAATTCGCTCGCTGCATTCAGTTTCATCGTGCATGAGCCGAGCGAAATCATGGAATGCATCAAGGATAAATCCTTATTTTCAAGCCTTTTGATATACCGCATCATTTCAGATTCGGTGTGATGAGCGTTGAAAACGGGATGTGTTAAATAGGCACTTGAACGGTTGAGTACTGAGGGGGTGTTAAATTGGAGTTGAGAGTTTTGTAAAGTTGTTTTTTTATTAGAAACCATTTCAAAAATGGCAATAATATCTTTTAAATCCGCCTCTGTAATTGTTTCATCTAAAGCAATTTGAACAAATCCTGCCGTGCCGTACCAAAAGTTGATGCCGTGTTCAATAGCTTCTTTTTGAATAGCTGCCATTTGTTCTGCATCATTAATTTTGATATTCAATGTATCAAAAAAATATTTGTTATCATTTTTAAAGCCTAAATCTAATAGGGCTTTCGACAAGGCAACAGCGGATAAATGCACTCTTTTGGCAATAGATTTAATGCCTTTTGGTCCATGATAAACAGCATACATCGAAGCCATTATAGCCAATAAAGCTTGAGCCGTGCATATATTGGAAGTCGCTTTTTCACGACGAATATGTTGCTCACGCGTTTGCAAAGCCATACGCAATGCCGGTTTATTATGAGCATCAACCGATACACCGATGATGCGTCCAGGCAATTGGCGTTTGAAATCTTCTTTTGTGGCAAAAAAGGCGGCATGAGGTCCACCGTAGCCCATTGGAACACCAAAACGCTGAGAATTACCGACAACACAATCCGCACCCCACTCACCCGGCGGCGACAACAACGCCAAAGCCAAAAGGTCAGCAGCGACTGTCAAAAAAACGTTCTTATCAGTACATTTTGAAGCAAATGCGCGATAATCTTCTACAGAACCGTTACAATTTGGATATTGCAACAATACACCGAAGGTTTTTTCAGTCAACTCCGCTGAAGCCCACTTAACCGTTTTCACTTCTATACTGAGGGGTTGAGCGCGAGTAATGAGTAGGTCAATTGTAGCAGGCAGGACGTTTTCATCTACCAAAAAGACGTTCGCAGCGTCTGCATGATTCTTAACTTTTTTATTTTTTTCATGATAAAACATGTTCATCGCCTCGGCTGCCGCTGTGCCTTCATCTAAAAGTGAGGCATTGGCAATGGGTAAGCCCGTCATATCGCTGACCATCGTTTGAAAGTTCAAAATCGCTTCGAGGCGACCTTGTGCTATCTCCGCTTGATAGGGAGTATATTGAGTGTACCAACCAGGGTTTTGAAAGACATTTCTCAAAATGACTGAGGGGGTAATGGTACCGAAATAGCCCATGCCGATATACGTGCGAAACACCTTATTCAGCGCAGCCGTCTTCTTCAACTCCTGCAAGTATTCAAATTCTGACAAGGGCGCAGGGATAGTCTTTAAGCCTTTCCTATTGCGGATTTTTTCGGGAACAGTCTGGTCAATGAGTTCATCGAGTGAAGAAACGCCGATAGTGTCCAGCATTTCAGAAAGTTCAGTGTCGTTGATACCGATGTGACGGTCTTGGAATTGGTCGTGTGATTGCAACTGATTCATATTCTACTTAAATGAGTTTTTAATTTCAAAAATATGATTGGTATGAATCTGCAAATTTACAATTTCCCCCGTGAAATACTGAGGGGTTTGGATTTTATTTATTTCAATTCTCCTATATAACTAAATTGTTCGGGCGTTATAAGTAGTAATGCGTAAATAAACGCTACTTTCTTGCAGGTGCAGCGCACCTTAATATTTGTAGAAATTAAATAAAAACGACTCGTTCGAGGTGCAGCGCACCGACATATTAAGGTGCGCTGCACCTGCAAAAAGTAGCGTTTATTTATGACTATCTACTCACCTTTCGGAAAGTTTAAAACTCTGTCCTTTACCCACATCTTTTAACTCATTGATAATCAATGAGTTAAAAGAATTTATAAGGGGTTGTGTAATAAGGTCTAAAAGTTACTTTATAGAAAAAAACTACCAAATTTAATTCTAAAT
>JAYUUR010000289.1:0-12745 GCA_043754475.1 Saprospiraceae bacterium
TAATAATTCATCATTATCTATGACGTTTCAGACAAATCTAATAACTTTATGGAATGAATAGCAAAGTTTTTTTCAGTATTTTAGAGGTCTACTATCTAATATCTATTTTCTAACATCTACTTAAAGCAAGTATCGGCTTGTTTTTTGCAAAAAAGATTTAAAATTCTTTAATCATGGATAATATTATAAAAAATAAACTTGTCGAAATTGAAAACGAATTTGATGTTCGGATTCTTTTCGCTTGCGAATCGGGTAGTCGAGCATGGGGTTTTGCTTCGCCCGATAGCGATTTCGATGTGCGTTTTGTGTATGTTCACAACATGGATTTTTACCTCAGCATTGATGACAGCCGTGATGTCATTGAGTTAGACATCAACGATGTTTTGGACATCAATGGCTGGGATTTGCGTAAGGCTTTGCGGTTGTTTCGTGGCTCGAATGCATCATTGTATGAGTGGTTGCAATCGCCCATAATCTATCAAAAAGATGAAGCTTTTTATGAGGCGATGATGTCAATGACCCCTCAGTATTTTTCGCTTCGGGCGGGTTTACACCATTATACAAGCATGGCGCGCTCATGTTATGAAAAGGAATTGCAGGGACATACCGTTCGGTTGAAAAAATATTTTTATGCGTTGCGCACTATTTTAGCAGCGAAATGGATTGCTGAAAAACAAGAAGTGCCACCGATGGAATTTCACAAACTCTGCTCCATATTACGCCCTGACCTCAAAGCAACTGTCGATAAACTACTCGCCATAAAAGCGGAAGCTGATGAAAAATACCGTATCGAAACCGTTCATCCATTGAATGAATTTATTTGGACCAATCTCCTCATGTCCGAAGAAATTGCGCAAGATTTAGAGCCTCATAAGGGCGATACTGAGGGGTTGGATAAGCTGTTTCGCCATACGGTTTTACATGCTGAACATACTGTATAAGTGGTTGATAATCAATATTTTCTACTTCCCCATCAATTGCTTCGCCACCTCATAACACGTTCTCGAAGAGATGCAACTGATGTTAAAATCATTCATCGCTGCTTGCAATTTTGAAAACTCCATATCGGTCAGATTGTTGAAAAAGATAGCGGATTCCATGCGCTTACCATTTTTAAGGGTGGCGTACATGCTTTGCGTTAAAACGAAAGCCGTTGAGCCACCTTTTTGACCTAAATGCTCAAATGTTTTGCGGTTTTCGGGGTTGTATTCAAGTGCCCATTCCATTAATTTATCTAAATGCGCTTGGGCTTTTTCATCAAAATATTTTCGACTATTTATTTTTTGCATAATGCTCACATACTCTTGAGTCGTGCTTGCGGGCAACCTATCCGACCAAACGCGCTGAAAATCCATCGTTGGAAAAATGAAATTATTTTTCATTTTTTGATTGTAATCCGTTTTCAATCTTTCATGAATCTCGAAGCATTTTTTGATATAATCTTCTTTTGAAAGATTGCTTAAATCCGTCAAAAATTGCTTGGGTTCTAATTTTTTACTGTTAGATGTCAAAAACAAAGCAGAGACGATTGGATAAAGTTTATCATGATTCGGCAAATCCAATTTTTTCAAATTAGCATTAATATTATCAATGCCCAATTTATCCATCAAATATTCGGTATTGGCATTTGAACTGTAGCGAATCATGCCTTTAGCAACGTATTCGAGTTTCACTTTTTCATTTTGAATCAAATTTTTATCGCGCAAATCTTTAATCCAATCCGGGTGGGCATTGCCATCGGTGTTGAGAATATAAAATTGGTCGAGGTCTGACAAAGGAATGGCTTCTTCGGGGTCAATTTTGCCCGCTGCTGCTTGCTGAGCATATTCGATGGCGATAATGATTTTCATGGTACTTGCCAACGGGAATTTCACGTTTTGGCGCAATTCAGCCAGAGTGGTATCGTTGCGCGTGAAAACAATTGAGGAGCGTTCGGGGTTATTCTTAATGAAATCCAACATGTAGTTGGGTGCATTATGGGCGTTTTGAGCACTGATGAGTGTTGAAAGTGCCGTCAAAACAGTTAAAACAAGAGATTTTATAAGCATTTTTTAAATTTTATTATAATTTATCGAAGCGACGAATTTTATAAATTTTAATGAAATTAATGTTTTTTTTCATTAAATAATACTTGAAAAATAAGTTTTCTAAATTGAAAGTTGAATGCTTTGATTTACGTTTGCCCCCTAACCCCCAAGGGGGAACGCTTCGGAAGTATAGAACAATTAACTCATTATTTTCCAATTCTTCCAAAGTGTTCCCCCTTGGGGGTTAGGGGGCAAACGATTAATTTTTCACTATTTATTTTTTAACCATTACTTAATTCCCCCGTTCCTCGCAAGGACATTGAAATAAACGACTTAACTCGCTTTAAAGTGCTTTTATACTGAGGGGGTAAAAACCAAACACCTAAAATAAAATATGTACGCACTACACACACACCGATTTAATATGCCTCAACTCAATCGAGAAAGAACGATTCGAGTATTGCTGCCAAGAAATTATTACGAGTCAGACAGCCACTATCCAGTCATTTATATGCAAGATGGGCAAAATTTATTCGACCCTTCAACAGCTTTTAATGGCAATGATTGGAAAATACCCGTTACACTTTCCAAATTATCTTTGAAAAAACAAGCCATCATCGTCGGCATTGATAATGGTGAGGTGGATAGGATGAATGAGTATGCGCCTTTTAAACGCGGCAAAAGTGGTGGAGAAGGTGACAAATATCTTCAATTTATCATCGAAACGCTCAAGCCATATGTTGACTCAGAATATAGAACATTGACTCAGCGCGAGTCAACAGGCATCGCGGGCAGTTCGATGGGCGGCTTGATTGCCTTGTATGCTGGCTTAAAATATAGCCATGTATTCGGTAAAATTGGTGTTTTATCACCTTCAATTTGGTTTAATCCTCAAGTTTTAGATTTGATTCAATCTGTTTCTATCAAAAGCCAATTTTATATAGCCGGTAGCAAAAACGAAATGCGAGCCATGGAAAATACCTTGAAACATGTGTATTGGGCATTCAATAAAGCAGGCTTTACGGAGCACCAATTGAGGGTTGTGGTAAGAGATAGAGGTAAGCACAATGAAACCATGTGGCGCAACGAGTTTAAAAAAATGTACGAATGGCTGGTTTAATGAAAAATGAAGAGTGAAAAGTGAAAAATACTGAGGGGGGTATTTTTCACTTTTCACTCTTCGTTTTTCACTCACTTTTCACTCTTAGAAATCGTTCTTTGCTCAATGCGTTTTTCATAATCCTGTCCTTGAAAAATGCGCTGAACGTAGATGCCTGGCGTATGAATATGGGCAGGATCGAGCGTGCCAGCAGGAACTAATTCCTCAACTTCCGCTATCGTAATAGTGCCTGCGGCTGCCATCATTGGGCTAAAATTCTGAGCTGTTCCTTTGAAAATAAGGTTACCTGCCGTATCACCTTTCCATGCTTTGATGATGGCATAATCAGCTTTCAACCAAGCCTCCATTAAGTATTCTTTACCATGAAAGGTGCGGACTTCTTTGCCTTCGGCAACTTCCGTTCCCACACCCGCAGGAGTAAAAAATGCTGGAATACCTGCCCCACCCGCTCGTATACGCTCAGCGAGTGTGCCTTGCGGAATGAGCTCAACCTCTAATTCGCCAGACAATAATTGGCGTTCAAATTCCTTATTTTCACCCACGTAAGACGACATCATTTTCTTCACCTGCCGCGTTTTGAGCATCAGCCCAATGCCGAAATCATCCACACCTGCATTGTTAGAAATGCATGTCAAACCCTTCGTACCCTTCCGAATCAAAGCAGCAATACAATTTTCAGGAATACCGCAAAGTCCAAATCCGCCCAACATAATGGTCGCCCCATCTGGAATATCCGCTATCGCCGCATCAGCACCTGCTATCGTTTTGTTAATCATAAATAATTGATTTTTTAAATTAAAAAAAGATGCTTTAAAACTAAATATTGCCTCCTAATATGCTTTATACTGAGGGGGTGCATATTTTAAATAAAGCTACATAAACTCATTTAGCTTATTACCAATCACCTATTACTCATCACCCATATTTAAAGGTTTCCTCTTTTCTCTTGCTCTCTTTCAATAGATTCAAACAAGGCTTTGAAATTGCCTTTGCCAAAAGATGTTGCGCCTTTTCGTTGAATAATTTCAAAGAAAAGAGTTGGGCGATCTTCAACAGGCTTGGTAAAAATTTGTAAAAGATAGCCTTCTTCATCTCTATCGACTAAAATATTGAGGTCACGAAGCGGCTGCAAATCCTCATCAATCTTACCAACGCGCTCCAACAAATTGTCATAATAGGCACTCGGAATCTCCAAAAAATCCACCCCGCGTGCTCTCAATTCAGTCACTGTATGAACAATATCGTCAGTCGCTACAGCTATGTGCTGCACACCTGCACCGTCATAAAAATCAAGATATTCTTCGACCTGCGATTTCTTTTTACCATGTGCTGGCTCATTGATAGGGAATTTGATATAGCCATTGCCATTCGAGACCACTTTTGACATCAAAGCGGAGTATTCCGTTGAAATATCTTTATCGTCAAATGTCAAAAGTAATTTAAAACCCATGACATCTTCATAAAATTTGACCCATTTATTCATCTCTCCCAACTCTACATTGCCAACGCAATGATCCACATATTTTAAGCCCACACCGCCTTTGAAAGTCCGGCTTTTATGCGGCTGATAAGTCGGTAAAAATATACCGTTGTAATTTTTACGCTCTACAAAAGTATGAATCGTATCACCATAAGTTTTGATTGAAGCAACAACCACTGAGCCATTTTCATCAGTAATAGTCTGAGGTTCAGATGCAGGCGTTGCCCCTCTTTTAACAGTATCATAAAAAGATTGGGCGGCATCATCTACCCATAAAGCCAAGACTTTCACACCATCGCCGTGCTTGCGAACATGGTCTGAAATGGGTGAATTTGAATTGAGCGCAGTCGTTAATATCAAGCGAATTTTACCTTGTTTCAACACATATGAGGCTTTATCACGCACGCCAGTTTCAGGACCTGAATAGGCGATTATTTCAAAACCGAAGGCATTTTCATAAAAATGAGCCGCTTGTTTGGCATTTCCTACATAAAATTCGATGTAATCAGTGCCATTGAGAGGTAAAATGTCGGTTGTTGTTGTTAATTTAAAATCTGGTTTTATTTTTAAATCTTCCATTATATAAATTTTAATTTTTAAAAATCAAATTTAATCCCCTGCGCCAAAGGCAATTCTTTTGAATAATTTATCGTATTGGTCTGACGGCGCATATAGGCTTTCCAAGCATCAGAACCGCTTTCACGACCGCCGCCCGTTTCTTTTTCACCGCCAAAAGCACCGCCTATTTCAGCACCGCTCGTACCGATATTCACATTGGCAATACCGCAATCACTGCCCGATTGGCTGAGGAATTTCTCGGCTTCTCGCACACTATCGGTCATGATGGCAGAGGAAAGACCTTGAGGCACATTATTTTGTATAGCTATGGCTTCTTCGATAGTTGAGTACTTAATTAAATATAAAATCGGCGCAAAGGTTTCATGCTGTACAATTTTCCAATCGTTTTCAACTTCCGCAATACACGGCTGAACGTAACAACCGCTTTCCAAACTATCCCCCCTCAGTATATCGCCTTCAACGACGAATTTTCCACCATGTTCTTTCACTTGTTTAATGGCGGATAAGTAATTTTCAACAGCCGACCCATCAATAAGCGGACCTACATGGTTGTGCATATTCAACGGATTTCCGATTTTGAGTTGTTTATAAGCATTTTTTAAAACGCTTTTTACATGGTCATAAATGCTTTCATGAATAATCAAGCGGCGTGTAGAAGTGCAACGTTGACCTGCTGTTCCCACTGCACCGAATACCGCACCCGGCACCACAATACTCAAATCCGCTGAAGGCGTGACGATAATCGCATTATTGCCGCCCAATTCCAAAATCGTTTTGCCTAAACGTCCGCCGACAGTTGCGCCGACTATTTTGCCCATTCGAGTAGAGCCCGTAGCAGAAATCAAGGGAATACGCGGGTCTTTGGTCATATATTCGCCTACTTTATAATCGCCGTTGATGATACATGAAACGCCTTCGGGCACATTATTGGCTTTCAAAACGCGCTGCAAAATGTTCTGGCAGGCGATACTACTGAGGGGGGTCTTTTCGCTCGGTTTCCATACCGTCACGTCGCCACAAATCCACGCCAATGCTGCATTCCATGACCAAACAGCTACTGGAAAATTGAACGCTGAAATAATACCCACAATACCCAGCGGATGCCATTGCTCATACATGCGATGCAACGGACGCTCCGAGTGCATGGTCAAACCATATAATTGGCGACTCAAACCCACCGCAAAATCACAAATATCAATCATCTCTTGCACTTCGCCGAAGCCTTCTTGTAGGCTTTTACCCATTTCATAGCTGACGAGGCGACCGAGTGGGTCTTTAAATTTCCGCAACTCGTCTCCGAATTGTCGTACAATTTCACCGCGTTTTGGAGCAGGCATGACACGCCAAACAAGGAAAGCTTCTTGTGCTTTTTCAATAACAGCGTCGTATTGCTCGCGGGAAGTGACCGATACTGAGCCGATGAGCGCAGCATCTACAGGAGAATAAGATTTGATGGATTTGCGATTGCCAAAAGATTCTAAGCCCGTAGAGGTGCCAGGGTTGGATTGTTTTAATCCTAATTTTTTAAGAAAATTAAATTCGGTTTTTACTTCGATTAGAGCATCCATTATAATTTTATGATTTTATAATTGGTTAATATTCAATGATTTATTAAAAAATAAAACGTTGTTATTTATTTTATCGGCAAATATAATGAAATTGTTATGGCAATAAAAACATTCATAATTTATCGTTTATAATTCAGCATTCTCTAAGCGGTTTTTATCTTTGCAACCTTATAGAAAAGACTTTGTTGTTTTTTCATCTATTCAAACTAAAATTTGTATTTATATAATGAATAACACTTTTCACCAACTGACTGTTTCAAAAATAACACGAGAAACGGAAGATGCCGTATCGGTGAGTTTTGATGTACCCGATGAATTGAATACCGTTTTTCAGTATTCAGCCGGTCAATATTTAACCATCAAACTCACTGTTAAAGGTGAAGAAAAACGCCGTGCTTACTCCCTCAGTAGTAGCCCATTTGAGAAAGAATGGACAGTATCAGTGAAGCGAGTGCCGAAGGGCATTGTATCAAATTATCTTTGTGACGATATGCAAGTCGGTGAAACTGTGGAAGTTATGCCGCCGCAAGGGCGTTTTTCACCCACTATCAGCATCGAGCAGCACAAGACATATTACCTCTTTGGTGCCGGCTCAGGCATCACGCCATTGATGAGTATTTTAAAAACAATATTAGAAGAAGAACCCGCTTCAACGGTTTTTTTACTCTATGGCAACCGTCAGGAAGATTCAATTATGTTCAAAAATGAATTGGATAATCTTCAAAAAAAATATGAAGGGCAGGTGTTAGTAGAGCATATATTGAGCCAGCCAAAACGTGAAAAATCGGGGGGATTGGGTGGTTTATTTTCAAAAGGCAAGGTGTCATGGTTGGGAAAAACAGGACGTATTTCAAAATCAGTAGTAGAAGATTTTCTGAAAGAACACACCCTCCGCAGCAAGGATGCCGCCTATTATATCTGTGGACCCGGCGGCATGATTGAGACAGTTGCAGCCACTTTGCATGCCTTGAATATTGATAAAAAACTTATTCACATTGAGCATTTTACAAACGACACACCAGCCGAACCAAAAGCAGCAGGAGCCGTTTTTTCAGGTACACAATTGACAGTTCGCTTGAATGGCAACACTATAGAAGCGACGATGAAACCCAACGAAACGATTTTAGATACTTTGATAGCGATGAAAAAAGACCCGCCTTATTCGTGTACATCAGGCGCGTGTTCTACTTGTATGGCTAAAATACTGAGGGGGTCTGTGAAAATGGATGCGTGCTATGCATTGGATGATGATGAGGTGGCGAACGGATATATTTTGACTTGTCAAGCGCGACCGACTGCGGCTGATGTAGAAATTACGTACGATATGTAATAAATGTGGGGGACAAAAAAAGCCGACCCCTCAGTAAGGAATCGGCTCGTGTTATTTTCAAGCGATTTTTATTGCTCTTGTTCTTTCTCTTTTACTGTGCCGTGTGTTAATGTAATTTTCAGCCCGTCATTTTCTTCATTCATTACCGCTACGAAACTGCTATTTTCAACAGGCTGCTCGTTTAGAATGAATTCAGCGAGCGGATCTTCAATATATTTTTGAAGCGCGCGATGCAAGGGACGTGCGCCAAATTGGGGATCATAGCCTTTTTCAGCGATAAAATCCTTAGCTTCATCACTCAAAGACAATAAATAACCCATATTCGATAGGCGGCGCATCACATTTTTTAGCAACAAATCAATAATTTTATGAATCTCCGGTTTGCCTAAGCTATTAAACACGACCACATCATCAATACGATTCAAAAACTCAGGAGAAAATGTCTTTTTCAAAGCAGCTTGGATAACAGTTTTTGTATTATCTTTCTCTGCCTCTTGACGTGATGCCGTTTGAAAACCTACACCTTGACCAAAATCTTTCAATTGACGAACACCAATATTGGATGTCATTATAATCAAAGTGTTTTTGAAATCCACTTTACGTCCTAAACCATCCGTCAACTGACCATCATCCAACACTTGTAACAAAATATTATACACATCAGGATGCGCCTTTTCAATCTCATCTAACAGAATAACTGAATAAGGCTTGCGGCGTACTTTTTCAGTCAATTGTCCACCTTCTTCATAACCCACATAGCCAGGAGGCGCACCGACCAAGCGTGAAATACTGAATTTCTCCATGTATTCACTCATATCTATACGTATCAAAGCATCTTCGGTATCAAACATATAACGCGCCAAAGCCTTCGCTAATTCCGTTTTACCCACGCCCGTCGGTCCTAAGAAAATGAATGAACCAATCGGCTTGGATGGGTCTTTCAAACCCACGCGATTGCGCTGAATAGCTTTCGTAATTTTGATAATTGCTTCGTCTTGACCAATGACCATTTCTCGCATGTCATCTGTCATTTTCACCAATTTACCTGACTCACTTTGTCCGACTTTTCTAACGGGAATACCGGTCATCATAGATACCACTTCTGCAATGTCATCTTCAGTGACTGGATAACGCTTGGATTTTGAATCTTCCTCCCATTGCGTTTTCTCTTGCTCAAGTTGGCGACCCAATTTGGTCTCCATGTCGCGCAAATCAGCGGCTTTTTCGTATTGTTGATTTTTAACAGCAGAGTTTTTCTCTTCTTTCAAATCTTCAATGCGTTTTTCAAGTTCTTCGATATGCTTAGGAACGTGTATGTTTTTGAGATGGACTCTTGCGCCGACTTCATCCAAAACGTCAATCGCCTTATCTGGCAAAAAACGATCTGTAATATAACGTTCGCTCAAAAGAACGCACGCTTTAATGGCATCATCCGCATAATTTACATTATGAAACTCCTCATATTTAGAACGAATATTATTCAAAATATGAATCGTATCTTCAATACTCGGCGGATTAACCATCACTTTTTGAAAACGACGATCCAATGCGCCGTCTTTCTCAATATATTGGCGATATTCATCCAAAGTAGAAGCACCGATACATTGCAGTTCACCCCTTGCAAGAGCAGGTTTGAAGATGTTTGAAGCATCTAATGAGCCCGTTGCACCACCTGCACCGACGATAGTATGAATTTCATCAATGAAAAGAATTACATCGCGGCTTTTTTCCAATTCGTTCATAATCGCTTTCATGCGCTCCTCGAATTGTCCGCGGTATTTTGTACCTGCTACCAAAGCAGCCAAGTCAAGCATTACCACGCGCTTATTAAATAAGGTGCGGCTCACTCTTTTTTGCATAATACGCAATGCCAAGCCTTCCACGATTGCCGTTTTACCGACACCCGGCTCACCGATTAGAATTGGATTATTCTTTTTACGGCGGCTGAGGATTTGAGAAACGCGCTCAATTTCAACTTCGCGACCAATAATTGGGTCAAGTCTACCTTCTTCAGCGAGCTTCGTTACGTCGCGCCCGAAGTTATCAAGTACAGGCGTGCGGCTTTTTGAATTGCCTTTGCGCTGATAGCTGCGAGATTCTTCGTCGTCGTATTGTTCGCCTTCATCACCTGAAGATGCTTGGTTGAAAATTTCCGGCGGTCCGTAATCTTGTTCTTGACGCACGTATTCCAATTCAGTTTTGAACGTTTCATAATCCACATAAAACTGATTTAAAATCCGCGTAGCTACGTTTTCCTTCTGCTTGAGAAGCGAAAGCATCAAGTGTTCAGGTTGAGCTTCATCGTTTTTAGCGTCACGGGCTTCAAGTACCGTAAATTTCAAAACCTTTTCGGCTTGACTATTCAAATTGATGTTTCCAACGTTGAGGTGAGAACTGGGCCCACTATATCGTTGTATATTTTCCTCTACTCTCTGTCTCAATTCCTCAACATCCACATCCAGCGAAGTCAATACTCTGATTGGCAAGCTCTCTTTGTCCATCATCAAACCGAGCAAAAGATGCTCGGAGCCAATGTAGTCATGTCCAAGTCTTACAGCTTCATTGCGGCTATTGGCAAGAATTTGTTTGACTCGAGGTGAAAATTTTTTACTGTTCATTGTATAAAGTATGTAATCGAATTTTTTATTCTTAGAATGAATAACACTATTATCTATTTTTAGTTGCTAATGCTACCACTACAAGAACGTTAAAACTTACCTTTTAGTTAGCGTAGAAGTCTTAAAATAATATCAAATAATTTTACGAAAGTATAAAAAAATTCGATACTTCAAAATACTTCTGAAAAAATGATGCCATAAGAAAATAGCTTAATTAAATCAGCCATTTTGTCATAATGCCTTTTTAGAATTATAGTTAAAGACGGTTGTAATCTAAATTTATTTCAACCCTACACCCAACTATAATTGAACCACAAATTTAGACATTTTTTAATGTCTCGCCATATTTTAACATCTTAAAATTAAAAGTTTTAATTACCTTTTTCTTGAAAATACGGTTTCCAATCACTGTACTTTATACTGCAATATTCCCAATCTGATAAATACTATCCACGATTTTCTCTTTCACCCAAAATACTGAGGGGTATATCCTATCTTTTATTAGTTGAAATATAATCATAAAAAATTGATTTCAAAGGTATTATAAATTTAATAAAACATAAAATATAAAAATTTATAAAATTTTAAATCAAAATACTATCCTTTTATGGTGTTTACTTTTTACATTTGTCTTATGAACTTTTTCCTTTAATTTATCAACAAAATTTAATATGAAATACTCAATCGATAAACAAGAAAAATATGCCGTTTTCACGCTGCATGAGGAGAACCTCAACTCCATCCTTGCACCTATGCTTAAAACCGAATTTAAGGTTTTGAATGAAGAAGGCTTGCCTAATTTTATTCTTGACCTTTCAGATGTCAAATTTGTTGATTCCTCTGGATTAAGTGCCATTTTGACAGCAAAACGCCTTTGGGAAGATGTCGGTTCTTTCGTTATTACCGGTGTCAATAATTCTAATGTCAAAAAATTAATTGAAATATCTAAATTGGATTCGGTGCTTACCATCATCCCTACAGTTGATGAAAGCATCGATTATATTTTCATGGAAGAAATTGAGCGCGAACTCAGCGAAGAAGAATAAATCAATAGGTTTTCTTATTCAAAAATTTAGACCAAAACGCTCGCCACACTATATATATGTGATTGAAAATATTGGGCAAAAAACCAAAATGCTTTTTCAAAACCACATACCTATCTTTCAACGATTGCTGATGTTGCTTTTTTGAAACGCCACCCATCAAATATTCTGAAATAACAATATGCGTATTTGTTGTATTTTCAGCACTTTGTAAACATTTTATCACCCAATCTATATCAGCAGCTAAATTTCCCTCCAAATACTGAGGGGTCAATTTTCGATGCGGTAAAAAGGATTGATGACAGACCACCATCCCGTTTTTCATGCTTCTCCATGTCAACTGCTCAGGCAGTTTCTGAACCGTCAATTCACTACGCGTACCTATGTGACGATATTTTTCATCTACCAGCATCGTTTCGCCATATAAAATATCCGTTTGAGGTGTAGCTTGAGCAGCTATTTTTCCCAAAGTATCTCTTGAAATCAAACGGTCTCCAGCGTTTAAAAATAAAACAAAATCGCCTGTAGCCATTTTCAAACCTTTATTCATCGCATCGTATAAGCCCTTATCATGCTCCGAAATCCAACGAATCGAGTACTTTTCAGCATATTTTTTAACGATTTCAAGAGTTGTATCATTCGACGCCCCTTCAATGATGAGGTATTCGACATGCCGATAGGTTTGATTCACAACGCTTTGAATCGTGCCTTCGATATAGGCCTCGCCGTTGAAAACGACTGTTATGATGGAAAATATGGGTTGCACTTTTGTCATTCAGTAGGAATTTGTCATTCAGTAGGAATTTGTCATTCAGTAGGAATCTCTTTTGTGCGTTTAAAAACAAAAAGAGATTCCTACTGAATGACAAATTCCTACTGAATCTGAAAACTCCGAAGATTTTTCAATGTTTAAATAATGAGTTGAAAAACAGCGTCTAATTGCTGTTTTGAGATGTTATTGTCTTTTTTGAAGGCTTCAA
>JAYUUR010000290.1:0-12743 GCA_043754475.1 Saprospiraceae bacterium
GTGAATCATGCGCTGATTGAATTGAATCGATATGTGGCTGAGCAATACGGTCATGAAAATGTACCGACTGAATTGAGTATTCAAATAGTACACACTTTGAATAAAAAGCCAAAGCTGACTGTTGGACAAAGCAACTTTAAAAAAATAGGCATTTTAGGTGTGGGTTTGTTAGTGGGTGCTGTTGTCGTTTTTTTATACTTTAATTCAACAAAAAGTTCTTCTGCGCTTAATAATCAAATGAGCGTAAATTCAAACGAAAACCCTGCACAAAACAACAATGGATTGGGTTCAGAATCTCATCAAAGGATTGCAAAAGAGAGTAACATCAATGGTCAAAAGCCTATTTATATTGACCTAAAAGCCAAAGTGAGAAATGTAGAGTTGCTTCAAACGCAATATTTTCCTACGGACGGTGATGGGAGAGTGGTATTCAAGTTTAAAGTTAGTTGCGCTCCTGAAAATTCAGGTGGTTGTTTAGCTTTTGAAGCCAATTTTGCTTTGGAAGTCAATGGAAAAACATATAATCCTGTTAAAATGGTAAGCCCCTTAGTATCTCCCAATAGCGATGGACTTGCCATGGTGGAATTCAAAGTACCGCATGGTTTTAAGAAAATGAATTTAAAAATTGGTGAAATTTTAGCATCCAATAGCCTCACTAATCCTATGACAATTGCTGTTGATCTGTCTAAAACCAAGACTTTAGTAGAGAAACCCATTGTTTTAAATTATAACAATGAAAAAGATTTGAACATCGAGAAAGACTTTGGTTTTTGTAACGTACACTCTATTGTCGTCAAACCGTATAGTGATACTGACATTCAAGTCACTGTTAAATTCTATAAAAAAATCGAACCTGATTTTTACAACAAATGCTTTAGGATTATCACCAACGATAATTGGCAAATCGCTCCTTTTAAAGAAAAAGAATTAGAAAAACTCAAAGATGCAGTTGAATATGAATATTCTTATAAAGTGCCTCGGACTACACGGACAGCTATTTTTATAGTTGGTAATTGTGGAAGCAATAGTACCCCCCTCAGTATTCCTTTGACTTTATAACTGATGAAACGCCTGCGAAACAAACTCTAATACCTCAGGCAAAGCCTGCCGCCAATAAGTCCAAGTATGTCCGCCGTTGCGCGTGCGAAATTCATGAAGGATTTCTTTTTTACGCATGGCAATGTGTACGAGTGAATTGCCTTCGTATAAAAAATCGTCATCGCCACAATCTATGTACCAACGAACAGCTTTTTTGAGACTATCGGGCGTATTATTCACCAGTTCAAGGACACTTTGCCGCTTGTAGAATGCCTCAATCTGAGTATCGGTAGCCGTAGAGTCTGCTCTTTTGACATTGGTTTTGGCAATATCCATTGTCAAAGGACCTGTACCTGCACTGAGGGGGCAAGCGGATGAAAACA
Organism: Saprospiraceae bacterium; assembly: GCA_043754475.1. GTDB lineage: Bacteria > Bacteroidota > Bacteroidia > Chitinophagales > Saprospiraceae > JAAFJT01. Next base: position 1,422 of record JAYUUR010000290.1, read on the forward strand.
ATTCGGGATGGTGCAACGCATAAGTGAAACTCCCATCGCCACCCATCGACAGACCAGCGATGGCTCTAAAGCGTTTATCGGCTTTGATTCTGTATTTCTTTTCTACAAAAGGCATCAATTCTTTAAAGAAAAAATCTTCATAAAGCCAAGTGCCTGTTGCATTATTGGAGTAACCACGCCGTGTTGTATTCGCATCGGGCATGATGATAATCATCGGTGTTGCTTTGCCTTCCGCAATGGCTTTGTCTGTAATATTCATGACTTCGCCAAATTGAACCCAACCAGTTTGGTCATCACCACCGCCATGCAACAAGTAAAGCACAGGATAACTTCTTGTTGAAGACTCATAATCGGGCGGCAGATAAATAGCATACTTGCGCTCCATATTAAGGATTTTGCTGGGTAGCGAAAGGTTATCAAACACTTTGCTTGTCTGTGCAGAAAGTCCAATATGGATGCCCATAAAGATGGCTAAAAGTGGTAAGTTTTTCATTTTATTAATTATTTAAATTGAAATAAAATTTAAAAAAGGCATTTTTACTTAAAATAAAATTGAGTATTAAAAGTAAAAAAACGTTTTAAAAATCTTGAATGTTTTGTCCAAAATGCTTGATTCAAAGGTTTAAAGTTTTGCCTTATATTTTATTTACTCAAAAGAAAATATATTTCAATTGAACGACTTATCTTCGATTTTATAAAATAGATGTTAGACAATAGATTCTTAGATATTAGACCATGAAACAGTTGATATTCAATTTTTCAATTTAAAATTAAAAAAAAAAGACATGTCCAAAAAAGAAAAAATACTCATTATCACAGGCGATGCAGGCGAAAGTTATGAATGCCTCTATGCCAAGCACCGCTTTGAAGAGGCGGGTTATGAATCCGTCATCGCAGCACCGAGCGTTAAGAGGATGAATTTGGTTATTCATGATTTTGAGCCGGGTTGGGATACTTATATTGAAAAGCCCGGGTATATTGTCCCTTCCGATGTGGCGTTTTCAGATGTAGAAACAGTGAATTATAAGGCTGTTTTACTGTTGGGCGGTCGAGCACCTGAGTTTTTACGCCACAATGAAAAGGTGATACAAATTGTGAAAGAATTTGACAAAGCGGATAAGTATATATTTTCCATTTGTCATGGCATTCAAATATTGGTAGCGGCTGGTTTGGTCAAAGGCAAAACGCTGACCTGCTATGAAAATGTGCGGTTTGAAGTTGAAGTCTGTGGCGGTACTTTTGTCGGCGAAAAGGAAGCGGTGAAAGATGGAAAATATGTCACAGGGCAGACTTGGCAGTCGCATCCCGATTTTTATCGGATGGTTTTTGAATGTTTAAATGCTTGATTTTCAAGCGTTTATACTGAGGGGGTCATGGTTTTGCATGGGCGATAGAGAAAATTATGCAAAATCCTAAAATATCTGTTGGTGCTTTGCCCTCCAATATTGTGTGGTCGGAGATTATATCATCATTAAAAACCCTTCACTTCAAAGCGTTTTCATAATAAGCATCCGCATCTTTTTTCAACTGCATCAACGACGGTTTATGTATGTACATCATATGCCCTGCTTCGTAGTAGGTGAATTGGACATTTTTCTTTTGTTGAGGTTTCAAACCCATATGATTGAACGTATATTCTGCAGCAAAGAAAGGCGTGGCTAAGTCATAATATCCAGCACATACCCATACTTTTAGGGCAGGGTTTTCGCTCATCGCTTGCCGCAAAGTTTCGGCAACATTGAGGTATTGGTTTTGCACATTGCTGTAATTCCAAGGCTGAACTCTTCCTGTTAGTACCAAATATGGCAAGTCATTTTCATATTTCAAATCTTGACGGATATAATGATTGATAGCCGTAGAATAAGGTCCCGAAATAGTGGCATCGAGGCTGGGGTCAAATTCATTGCGTTCACCTGCATTGTCATAATCAGTACCCGTAATGCGACCATCGAGGCGACCCGCAGTTTTGCCATCCCCCCTCAGTAATTCCTTACAAAAACGGCTAATTTCAATGCGTAAATTGGCATTTAAAATATAGGACTTAGATAAACCTGTGAATTTAGAGAGCTTTTCAGCCACGGCATTCTTTTCAGCATCGGTAGCTAAATCGCCTTTCATCAATACTAAACTGTATTCGTTGATAACAAAATCTCTAACTGCCTGCATGGTTTTTTCCAAATCTTTATATTCGGGTGCAATTTTTTTATGATACCAAGCCATTGCGGTATAGGTCGGCACAAACAGTTCGTAAGGCAAATCGTTCCCTTTTTCAAAACGAGCAGTTTGAAATTGCAGAATCGAAGAAATCAACACAACGCCGTTGATATACATATTATACTTGTCCTGCAAATAGCCCGAAAGTCCTGCAGCCCGCGTAGTGCCATAGCTTTCGCCAGCCAAAAACTTAGGAGAACCCCAACGCATATATTTAGTGGCATGAAGCCGTATGAATTCGCCAACAGATTCAATATCCTCCACATAGCCTAAAAATTGACGCTCGTTTTCACCCGTTACTGCACGGCTATAGCCTGTATTGACGGGGTCAATGAAGCATAAATCCGATTTATCCAACCAACTGTACTCGTTGTTTTGATAAGAATAAGGCGGCGTCAATGCATCGCCTTTGTCAGTCATTGGAATCCTTTTGGGTCCTATCAGACCCATGTGTAACCAGACAGAAGCAGAACCCGGTCCACCATTAAATGTGTATGTGATGGGGCGCTTGGTCAAGTCACCTGCTCCATCTTTGCTGTAATAAATGAAAAATATATTGGCTTTTGGCTTGCCGCTTTCGTCTTTGAGCGTCATATAGCCAGTTCGGGCAGTGTAATTAATGGTCTGTCCGTTGATGACGACTTGCCCTTTCGTTTCTACAGGCGGCGGTGGAGGGACAACTATGGCCGGCTTTTCGTCCGCTTTTTTATCTGCTGCAACATTTTGATTTTGAGCAAACAACATGGCATTAGCCAATACAATTAGAATGGTAGAGATGGTTAATCGTTTCATTTTAAATAAGGATGGTTTTAAAACTTCTTTTAATTTTATAAAGAATGTGGGTCTATAACAGTATTGCTATCCATTAAATATCTCTGTCCCATTCGGAGCGTGCTTGTTTAAGGTAAATATGAAAATCATCTGCCTCTTCTGAGGTTAACAGACCTTTGAAACGAGCTGCATTATTTATTTTGACGGGTTTATCCTCTACTTTTTCTATATCCTTTTCCAACTCTTCTTTAGCATAAAGGAATACCTCAATCTCTTTTCCGATATAACTATTCGGAATCGTTAATTGAAGTTGATTATTTTGTGGAATGACAATAGTTTTAATCATTTTATAGCATTTTATCTGTTCTAAAAATATGTATTTATTAGTGCAAATATAAACAATAAATACGGTTAAAGAAAATCAAAAACATAGAATGCCCTAAACATAAATCATTAAAAACCCCTCTTTAACTTTACATACCCCTCAGTATTTTGAAAGATAAAACCAACAGAATCCACTTGAAAATAATTCTCAGGATTTTGAGTAGAATGAAGGATAAAATAACGCTCTCTGCGATAGGCTGTCAATGTCGTTGAATCTTCTTTGAAATAGATAACTAATTGATTTTCAATCTTTTTACTATCCTTAAAATCTCTGGCGGCATCATAAAATTTACCCCCAGCTTGCTTCGTTCCTCGCAATGACAAATGATTGATACTTTTAAGATAAGTATTAAAACTATCATTTAAAACAACAAATTTATCATTTGAAAATGTCCAATTAGCCGTGTCTTTGGCATAAAAACTAACGGTATCCATACGGCTCCGAAGCGTTATTTTAGATACATCTGCTCTTGAAAAAGAGAGGATTTGAGCATTTCTAAAATCATTGAAATCCTTATCAAAAAAGGTTACCCAATTGCCTTCAACGCCGTGCAAAAGTCGTTCATTAGGCAATTTAATATAAGTGAGAATACTGCCCGAAATAGAATCTTTATCAGTATAAAAGATTGATAATGAATCAGTTGTATTATTATTTTTTGAAATGAAAATTTTAAAAAGAGCTTTATCATCAGCACCTTCATCAGCAGGTTTATCCGACAATTTTTTAATAGAATAACTCGTCATTTTACTGAAAAGATTGAGATAAACGGCAACCGAATCAGTCGGAATCTTAATAGTCACATCATTTTTCACGACCAACCAAATCGAATCAGCGCGCGCAAAAGTCGTCTCTTCATCGCCTTTCCGAATGGTAAAAGCCGCCACATCATCAGGTGAAATTGACAAAATAGTTTTTGAAAAAAACGCATTTTTCGTTTTCAAAAAGTTCTCTGATGCCCACTTCACACCCCATACGGCTAAGCCCAGCATCCAAGCCCAACGAATGATTTTATTTTTAATAAAAATGCGGTAAAAGCCTCGTAAAAGTTGACTCATATTTAATGTTATTATTTCAATTTTGACAAAAATAATCTAATTCTTAAAGTATTTCGATAGAAAAACATAAATTTGTTTTCATGCTTTAAAAATCATCTTGGAACAAATTTTACGCACCAGAAATACTATGAATAATAGCCACCTTGAGAAAACATATCTGCATCTTTTACCCCTTGAAAAAGAGGATAAAATTGATATTTTCGCCATTTTTAACGGCGTTTACCCCCAAATATCTAAGTGGGTGCAGCAATTGATTACGCAACCCTCGTGGGAATCGGATGTACATGTCGAGTTCAATTATCCCGATCTTTTTCGGCATTTCTATTTTGAATCTAAAAATATACATAAAACCGTCGGGCAACACTCCTTTGGTTTTGGCTTCCCGATGCTATTTGATACGCCTGTTACTGCAAGTGAGGCTTGGCAGGAGGGCGAGGTAGTCGCTGCACCGCTTTTTATTTGGTACTTGACTATTCGCCCGCATCCGAATCGGAAAGATAGTTGGATTATGTCATTTGAAGACAATGGCGCGGTGACGCCCAATGGTTATTTAATAGAACATTTCCGTCAAAAATATGGCTTAGATTTGACGGAGCATTTTTCACAATTTGCTCTCAAACACCCTTTTGGAGTGAATGGGCTGACTGAATTTTGCATTGATTTATCCAATCGATTAAGTTTTCACAATGAGAATACTGCTTATAGTTTGCATGAATGCCCGAATGGGGCTTTACTCAAAGTTCAAGCGGCTAAAGGCGGGATTGTATGGAGTGGCGCTTTGGGATTATTCCCCCATCAAGAAGGTTCGCTCAACGAAGATGCGACGCAAGAGATTGATTATCAAAACTTTACGTGGACTGCCGAGCATGTACACGAGTTTGCGATATTGCCCGAAGACGCTTATCAACGCGCCGCTTTGCGAACAGTTTTGCGGAATAAAATAACGGTGGTAGAAGGGGCGCACGGTACAGGCAAGACGCATTTAACCGCTAATATTCTTTTCAACGCCTTATCAAATGGACAGAAAACGGCTGTAGTAGCAAACGATATTGGCAGCTTGATGCAGATTCAAAATGAATTTGTCAAACTCGGTTTGGGCAATTTGACTTTCCTTTTGAAAGATATTTATCACGATAAAAAATTGCTGCTCGATGTCCTCCGCAATGAGCAATATGGGAAAGCCATTGACTACAAAGAAGATGATTTTAAAATTGCTTTGAAACAAGCTCGGCGGTTATTAGTCCAATCCGATGATAGCCACGATGCTTTGAGCCGCTCTATATTTGGAGAGGATAATTTTTCAGAAATAGTCGGGTATTATGCTAATAGCCAAAGCAAGGAAGGTAGAGAATTGCTTGCAAATCATTTAAATACAAGCGATTATGAATTTACAAAAGAAGAATATAGTCAATTAATAACCGATATTCGAGCTTCCGATTTGTTGTTTAAAAATGTGAATACACTGAAGCACCCCCTCAGTAATTTGCACCCCTCAGTATTCGAGCAAGAAAAAAGCGACATTGGACGCGATTATATCAACAAACAATTGGCGTCTTTCATTCAAAAATGGAAGGCTTTGCATTTGCGCTATATCACTGTTTATGATGCTTACGCTCAGAAATTAATGGCGTATTACGAAGCTCATTTCAATGATTTGCAGCCCCAACTCAGGCTCTTGAAAGAAGCATATTCCGACCATAAATACTTGTTTGGCGATGCTTTTGAGAGCAATAATTTTTTCAGAATGAGTGGTCTGAGGGCAGCGTCTTTGTTTTCAGATAAATCTAAAAATGTTTTAACTGCAAAAGATGAAGCGGTCAAACATTATGATGCGTTGAATAAAATATTCAGTACGAGAAAGCATTTTACCCATAATTTTTTAAATAATACCGATAAAAAAGACTTAAAAAAGCTTCAAATCAACCTCGAATCGTTTGATTTGGCTTTAAAAGGTTGGCGCAAAGCCCTGCCTTCTACAGTGCAAGAGGAATTGCAACGGCTCAATTCTAAAACCGCGCAATATTTTGATAAAGACTTAGCGGACACCATCAAAACCCTTGAAGATGATCTCGAAGAACTTTTGAAAAATACCAATGAGGCGCATATTTATGCCGACCCCCTCAGTCATAAAATGCTCACGTTGCCCAAACGCATGTTGTACATTGAAGAAATCATAGAAAAATTGGAAGAAACGCAAATTAATATGCGCGATTTCGATACGTTTTATGGTTGGCAACGCAATTGGCTGAATATGCCTGATAATGGTCGGAAATTGATTCAATCGCTCATAAAAGTGAAGCCTAAAGATTGGGTGATAGCCTTCGATAGTTGGTATTTTTACAATATATTAGTCATTCATTATCAATCGAATACCCTTGGAAATGATGATTTGATGAACCATATGTTTGAAGCTGAAAACAAATTGCGTCAGCTCATGCCTGCGCAAATTGCCAGCACATGGAACGAGCGTAAAAGGCAAGCTATCCAAGAGCTTAAATCCCAAAATCTAAAGAGTTATAAATTGTATTTTAATAGTAAAAATCAAGTTTTAGCTAAAGGTAAATCCTTAAAACAAATTCTTAAAAACTCCATCAATACGCTTTCTGAAATTTATCCCGTCTTGCTCGTCACGCCGCAAGTAGCGACTCAAATTATTGAAAGTGAAGGAAAAGAATTTGACTTGGTGATTTTTGATAATGCACAAAATGTTGATAAAGAACAAGTTGTGCCAATATTGCGAAATACTGAGGGGGGTCGTGGTGATGACAGAATATTCAAAATTGGATGACATTGCGCCCGATTCTTTTGCTGCTAAATTAATAGCCCACGAAGCGGCAACAGTCAAACTCAACCACCTGCATCGCTCAGTAAGCGAAACGGCAAGGCGTTTAAACCAGTCCGTTTTTTATCCTGAGTTGGAAGTGCCGTTTAAAACGCCACCGGTGGCTCAAAGCGTTTCTGTCATTCATATCAATGGAAAATATGCTGCGAAAACATATTCCAATGAATTGGAAATTGCTGAAGTTGTTCGTTTATTAGAACAAATACATGCTACGCCTTTCAACACTTTCCCGCGTATAGGCATCGTGTGCATGAACAAACAGCAACGCAACGCTTTGAGTACCATGCTTTTATATATTGTACAAAAAACGATGAATGGTTGGGAGAGAGTTGAGCAATTGCAACGCAATGGTTTAGGTATTTATAGTCTTGAAGAAATAGCCGGCTTACAGTTTGATGTTTTAATTGTGAGTGGTACGTATGAAAATTTTGAGAAAATGGATTTGTCTCGTCAAAATTTGAGAAAATTGGTCAATAGTTTTACTCAAAATCTTTATTGGGTCAACTCCATTCCAAGAGAAGAATTGACTTATGCCGCACAAGACCGCCCTGATGAAGGGGCATTTTTATTGGCTAATTTGATTCTTTTAGCAGAAAATGTGCATTTAAAAGACACCCCTCAGTATGACGAGTATGATAGGATTTTGGACAATTTAAAATCATTATACAGCACGTCTCAGCCGATAAAAGATTCTATTTTCATTAAAGAAGTGGTGGGCAATTTGTCTCGTTTTATAGAGCCAAAGTATATAAAAACAGATTTTATCCTTGAAAATCAGTTATTTCCCATCGCTATTTTACCCAAACATGAAGGACAACAACCCATCATTGTTCGGATTGACGGCAAGCTATCGCCGGGCAGGTATTTCAGCCCCACTTGGGAGCGGCGGATACTGAATGAATTGGAAAAAATGGGTATCTCTGTGCTTTCCATCTGGTCGTACAATTGGTGGAAAAACCCTAAAGACGAAGCTTTCTTTTTAGCTCAAAAGGTATTTGCTTATGACAAAACTTTTGAAAAAGTTGCGGCAGTAGAGGAGGAGAATGTTGAGAATGCCTAAAATGCACCCCCTCAGTATAAATGCCTTTTTTCTATTGTTTTGATAGAAAAAAGGTGAACAGTTATTAATCTTGAAAAAAACATACTATTAGAAAAATGAAAAGAGACGACACCCTTTGGAAAGGCATTTTGGAGGATTTATTTGATGATTTTCTCCGATTTGTTTACCCTAATGCAGATGAGATATTTGATATGGCACGCGGCTTCGATTTTTTGGACAAAGAGTTAGAAGATATTTTTCCTCAAACAGATGAGGAAAATATCCGTTACGTGGATAAATTAGTGAGAGTATGGCTGAAAGATGGCACTGAGGAATGGATTCTTTTTCATGTAGAAGCGCAAGGTGCGCCTGAAAAAAGTTTTCCGGAAAGGATGTATATCTACAACTACCGCATCCGAGATAAATACAACCATAAAATAACGGCTTGGGCAATATTGTTAGATAAAAACAAAAAATTCCTCCCGACGTATTTTAAAGAATCGTATTTGGGTACGACTTTGATATATGAATTCAATATGCTCAAAATCATCAATCAAGACGAAGAAGCCTTGCGAAAAATGGATAATCCATTTGCTATCGTGGTTTTAACAGTTCTTTTAGCTTTGAAAAAAAACAAAACGAATGAAATAGAGTTAGTAGATTTGAAAATGGATTTGGTGAGAGAATTGATGAAACGCAAAATAGAAAAGAAGAAAATCAGGGCATTGATGAACTTTTTACAATATTATGTGCGTTTTAATTCTGAAAATACCCTTATCTTTGAAGAGAAATTAGAACAATTTAAAGGAAAAAAATATCCAATGGGAATAGAAGAATTGTTATTGCATCAAGCCGAAGTGAAAGGTGAAAAACGTGGTGAAAAACGTGGTGAAAAACGCGGTGAAAAACGCGGTGAACAAAGAATAATAGATGTCATTCGCAACGCTCGATTAAAAGGCTTAAGCATCGAGTTAATTGCTGAAGTTGTCAACCTTCCAGCAGAGAAGGTGCGAGCAATTTTAGATAAAATGGGTATCGAGTAGATTTTGTTTTTTTATATTTTTTTATACTTACAATCCCTTTCCAATAAAGCTTTGAGTTTTTGGAAAGGGATTGTTCGTTTTTCAATCAATCATATCATAAGCAGGGAGCGTGAGGAAGTCACTAAAATCTTCGCTTTTTACTAAATAAAGCTCATATGTCACCGTCCTGCTATCTTCTAATTTCGACTTATTTTTAATCCATTGCCATACCTGCGTGCGCGATATTTCAGCCGTAGCAGCGTCTTCCATGAGGTTGTAAATGGCAGCAGCACCATTGCCTCGAAGCCAACTTTCAATGTACAGGATGCCGACATTGATATTATGGCGCAGCCCCCTCAGTAATGGAGTCTTTTGGCACTTGTAAAAGGTCGGCAGCGGTGCAATTGAAATCATCTCGTTGTCTTGAAATTTGATTGGGCTTTGGCATATTTTCATTGAAAGTGCTCATTGCTAAAGGCACTAATCCGGGATGCGCTACCCACGTGCCGTCGTGACCAATACTGACTTCGCGCAATTTATCTTGTCGCACTTTTTCCATAGCCGCTTCATTGGCTAATGGGTCATTTTTCACGGGTATGAAAGCCGCCATGCCGCCGATAGCCGGAGCTTTGCGTCGATGGTAGGGCAGCTATCGTCCAATCCGCCTCTCGGATTTGTTTAGTTTCGGGCAAAAAGTCGGGTAATTCGCCTGCATCGAGGCGTTTTTGGCGTTCATCGCGGGCAGCCAAAAGGGCGAGGCGGCGAGCATTGAAATGGATGTGCAATTCGCGCAAAAAGGCTAAGGCTGCGGGCGTTAAGATTTCGGCATACCCCTCAGTATATTGCCCTATTATTTGGGTATGAAGTGGTGTTTTGAAGGCTGTAGTTGGGCTGGCTGTGGCTGTCATCATATCTTAATTTTTTTTCTGAAAACAAATTAATTTGTTAAATTTGTTACCCCCTCAGTAAAATCATAAAAAATAGTGAATTCACGCTCATTAAGGACTCATTTTATATGCTCAATCAAGATAAATTACGCACCATTTTCGGCTTGAAAATAGCCTACTTGCGCCAACAAAAAGGCTTGTCGTATCAGCAATTGGCGGAAACGGCTGACCTCTCGATGTCGTATGTCCATGAAATTGAAAAGGGGAAAAAGTATCCTAAAGCGGATAAAATTTTGCTTTTGGCGAAAGCCCTTGATACAACTTATGATGACTTAGTGTCCGTACACGCTTCCAAGCGTTTGCAACCAATTATTGACTTGCTCGAATCTGAGTTTTTTCAAGTATTTCCGATGGAGATGTTCGGCATTAGTCCAGAGAATTTGTTAGAACTGTTTATTAATGCACCTGACAAATTGAACGCTTTTATCTCTACCATTATCAAACTCGCGCGCAATTATCAGATGCAGTCGGAGAACTTTTATACGGCCGCTTTGAGGAGTTATCAAGACATGAATGATAACTATTTTGAAGAGGTGGAAAAGACGGTGGCTAATTTTAAATTAGAAAATAATATAAACGTAAATACTTCATTATCAACGGATTATCTTGAAAAATTATTAAAAGATAATTTTAAAATAACGGTGGATAGAAAGAAAATGGCTGCACAAAAGCTGCTAAAAGGCGTTAGGTCTTATTACACACCTAAAGCAAATGTCACTGCGAGCGGAGCGTGGCAGGAGGGGGGTGGTAAACTATTCATCAATAAAGATTTGACAGCGGCACAAGAGCATTTTTTAATAGCCCGAGAGTTGGGTTTTCAGTACATGAAAATTAAAGAACGCCCTTACGAAACGGTGATTATGAAAGCCGAAAATTTTGAAAAATTGTTCAATAATTTCAAGGCTTCCTACTTTGCTTCTGCTTTTTTGATGGATGAAAATGAGATGGTAGCGGATATAAAAGCATGGGCTGAAAGTGCTGTTTGGAATCCCGAAGCCTTCATGAAATTGACTGAAAAATACAATGTGACGGCTGAAATGTTGATTC
>JAYUUR010000291.1:0-12740 GCA_043754475.1 Saprospiraceae bacterium
ATGCTATATTGGTCTAATTTATAAATAATTGATAATCAATTAGTTGAAAAAACACCTTTGGTAACTAATTGATTTTCAACTTACAACAAGTCTATTGTACATTGATTTATTTTTGCATTATTGTTAACCTACTTACAACAAGTTGATATGCCTTGTTTGACTAAAATTAATGGAATCAAAATCTGCGTTTATAGCAATGACCATGTACCGCCACATATTCATGCAATTTTCGGAGAATATGAAGCCATCATTGCCATTAGAGAAGTAGAAGTGATTCGAGGAGAACTTCCAATTAATAAAAGCCGGCTTGCATTAGATTATGTTAGAGACAATCAAAATGATTTATTAGAAAGTTTTTACCAGTTGAATCCTCATATAGCACAATTATAAAAAGTAAAATAATGAAATCATTACCACGTATCAATAAAATATTAAAAGTAGAGCCTTTTAAAATCCATTTACTTTGGAACAACTCGGAAGTCCGTGAAATAGATTTTACCGAACTGTTCTTAAAATGGCAGCAAGATGGTAATACAAATTTGCTGAGTTTAAAAGATTTTGATGCTTTTAAACAAGTTCGCCTCTCCGAACATAGAACTCTTGAATGGACAAATTTACCTATTGAAGTTACTTTTCAAGGTAAAACTCAAACATTTCCACTTGAATTAGACCCTGATGTTTTATACCAAAACAGCCAATTGATACGACAAATAGAACGCATTTCAGTTGGTAGTCTCTTGCGTAAAGCCCGTTTAGATGCAGGACTTTCTCAAGAAGAAGTGGCTTCAAATGCAGGCACTACACGCCATTATATATCCCGTATTGAAAATGACCAATCTGACATTCAGTTCGATACTTTTCAAAAAATCATAGAACTTGGTTTGGGACGCAAGGTAAAATTAGAAATTATCTAAGAAATACTGAGGGGGTGCTACCAAGTATAATCCGTAAATAACAAAAGTTGCCGACAATCCTAAATGTACTTTAATGGATATTATTGGAATTGCATTCCAATAATATCCAATTTTTTAGGAATGATATTCCCAAAATAGCTCAAATTACTGAGGGGGAATTTTTAGGTTCAATCTACATACTCATCCGCAATCGCCAAAGCCTCTGAAATAATCGTCAACCCTTCATCTATCTGTTTCTTCGTAATACTGAGGGGGGGTGCTATGAAGACATAATTCCAACGAACGAAGGTGTACATGCCCAATTCTCGGATTTTAGCAGCTACTTTATTCATCACCATCATTTCATTGGGTTTGGCATTGAAAGGTGCCATCGGTTCTTTGGTTTTTCTATTTTTGACGATTTCAAGGCAACCTAATAATCCTGTGTTGCGCCAATCGCCGATGCAGGGGTGCTTTTTCATTAATTGGGCGACTTGTTTATCCACGTATTTGCCCATTTTTTCAGCATTTTCAATGAGGTTTTCATCTTCATATATTTTCAACGTCTCCAAACCGGCTGCACAACTGACCGGGTGGGCGGAGTAAGTCAAGCCCAACATCAAAGGGCGATCGTTATAATGCTCGGCTATTTTATCTGAAACAATCAAAGCACCCAACGGAATGTACCCTGCCGTAATGCCTTTTGCCGTAGCTATCATATCAGGTACGACGCCAAAATTATCCATGCCAAACCATTTACCCGTCCTGCCAAAACCCGACATGACTTCATCGGCTATCAATAAAATGTCGTATTTATCGCATATTTCACGGATTCTGGGCAAATAATCAGCAGGATATTTGATGCAGCCAGAAGAACCGCTTTCACCCTCCATCAAAATAGCGGCAACTGTTTCAGGTCCTTCAAACTGAATAATGCGCTCGACATGCTGTACACATTCACGGTGGCAGGCGTCCGGTCCCGGTTGTCCAAATGGGCAACGATAGCAATAAGGGTCTTCAACATGGATGACATTAGGTACTTGTTGTGAATCCGAAGGAATTTTGCGAGGGTCACCGCCCGCCGTCATGGCACCATAACTTGCGCCATGGAATGCTCTATATTTGGCAATGATTTTATGACGTCCGGTATAAAGGCGTGCTAATTTCATAGCATTTTCGATAGCTGTAGCACCACAAACAGTAAATAGTGTTTTATTTAAACCGACAGGCGTTATAGACGCCAATTTTTTACCTAATTCTCCACGTACTTTCGTAACGCAACTGGGTGTTATATAGCTCACCTCTTGCATTTGTTTGGCTACTGCCTTCGTGACGCGTTGATTGCCATGACCGATATTGACATTCATTAAGCCTGATGAAAAGTCAATATAGCGTTTGTCGTCATAGTCGTAGAGGTAAACGCCTTTGCCGCTTTTGATAGCCATAGGGTTCAAACCTGCTTGTTTTGACCATGAAAACAGGGTATAATCGGCATTATTCTGCAAAATTTCTTCTTTTTCAGTAATGGGTTCTATTTCAGTTAGCATTTTTTATTTATTTTAAAATTTGAGAAAATCATTATTAATACGATAAGGTTGCTAAATTTGGTTCTATGAAAGTAAGGCTCATACAAACATTAAAGTCTAATTTTGATAAATATAGTGTGAATTGTTAAAATAAGCAAAACGAAGAATGAAAAAAATATTGACAAATCTGACCTTTTGGGTTTTAACTGCCATCACAGCCGGTATTTTATTGGGGCATTATTACCCTCAATATGCTCTTTATCCCATTTTAGATAATGACTGGAAGCAGTATTTTATGGGTCAAGAGCTCAAAGTGGGTAAAACACTGAGTGAATTCCTCGGTGGTTTATTTATTTCAACGGTCAAATTATTCATCAATCCCATCATCTTTTTGACCATCACGCTCGGCATTGTGAGCATGGGCGATTTGAAAAAAGTAGGCAAATTGGGGGCAAAATCCTTGATTTACTTTGAAATCGTTACGACTATTGCCCTTCTTATTGGTATCGTCGTCGCCAACCTTATCCGCCCGGGAGATGGCGTCACGACTGAGGGGGTGACCGGCGACATTTCAAAATATACTCAAAGTGCCAGTGAATTTAGTTGGTGGAAATTTTTACAAGACAACTCGACCCTTCAAGTGCTGATTTTAGCCATTGTCTGCGGCATTATTTTATCACAATATGGAGGGCGTAAACCCATTATGGATGGCATTTCCGTAGCATCGAAATATATTTTCAAGGGCTTACACCGTGTTATGTTGTTTGCACCCATTGGTGCATTTGGCGGCATGGCGTTTACGATTGGTAAATATGGAATAAAAACATTGCTGCCGCTTGGCAAATTGATGTTAACGGTTTATACGACAATGGCTTTGTTTATTTTCATCGTCTTATGGTTTATTTTAAGGCAATATAAAGTCAGCCTATGGTCTTTTTTAAAATACATTCGGGAGGAGTTGCTCATCGTTTTAGGCACTTCGAGTTCGGAAGCCGCTTTACCCAATTTGATGGAAAAATTGGAGCGCATGGGTTGTTCAAAATCGGTGGTTGGTTTGGTAGTCCCGACAGGTTATTCCTTCAATCTCGATGGCACGACAATTTACCTTTCAATGGCAGTTATTTTCCTCGCGCAAGTGTTTAATGTGCATTTAAGTCTCACTCAAATGCTCACCATTATTGGTATTTTAATGGTCACTTCTAAAGGTGCGGCGGGCGTGACGGGCAGCGGTTTTATCGTATTGGCTTCTACTTTGACAGCAGTAAAAGTCATTCCGATTGAAGGTTTAGCCTTGCTTTTAGGCGTTGATCGCTTCATGTCGGAAGCCCGTGCTATCACTAATTTTATTGGCAATGGCGTGGCGACTATTTGGTTAGCCAATAATGAAAATGAATTTGACCGTGAAAAAATGGCGTATGCTTTTGGGCATATTGAAGAGAGCGAAGATATTTTGATTGATAATTTGGGTTGAGAGACCCCTCAGTAATTAGATTTTAGACCTTAGATTTTTAGATATTAGACCTTTATCAGCAATTTCCGCTTTGACAATTTTATGACAAAAATGTTATTTTTGCGTTATGAGTGCAAAGAGTCATAAAACCTATCGGAGCGAAATAACTTTAGATAGAGAAATTTCAGAATTACGAAAAATATTTCAAGGTGTTGAAGATAAACGCGCCTCAAATGCCAGTCACAAATTGGACGATATTTTGATGTGCGGGTATTCTCTGTTTTCATTAAAATACACCTCGTTATTAGATTTTGAACAGCAAACAGTTGTTGAAAAATCTAACTTACAGACTGTTTTTGGCATCGAAAAAATTTGTTCCGATGTACAACTTCGGGCTGTTTTGGATAAAATAGATTCCGTTTTTATGCGAGATTTATTTCCGAAGAAATTCGCTACCCTGCGAAAAACAGGACTTTTAGATGAATTTACGTACAAAATTGGTAGCGTTGGCTATCATATTGTCTCTTGTGACGGTGTTCAGCATTTCAGTTCAAAAAAAAATAGCTGCCCTTGCTGTTTGAAAAAAGAACATAAAGATGGCAGTTGTACGTATCATCACAATATGCTCTGTGCGGCGTTGGTGCATCCTGAAAAGCGAGAAGTTTTTCTTATGGATGTTGAACCGATTATACAACAAGACGGTGCAGCAAAAAATGATTGCGAAAGAAATGCTGCCAAACGGCTTCAAACGAACATGAAACAAGCCTATGAAGAGTATCAAAAACAATATAATTTTTTATTTGTTGAAGATGCTTTGTATGTTAATGCACCTCATATTGAACAACTTATAGATAATAAATTTCATTATTTATTGAATGTCAAACCCGATAGCCATAAAACACTTTTTAAATGTATCGAGGGCAAAAGAGCGAGAAAAGAACTCAAAATTTATACCTACACTGAAAATGGCGTAAAACACCAATTCGAGTACGTCAATAATGTCTTATTATGTAGTGCTTCCCCTCAACTACGGGTCAATTTTATTCACTATACACAAACGGATAAAAATGGCAAAAAAACAACGTTTACTTGGATTACTGACATAAAATTAGCCGAAAATAAGCTAAAAGCACTTATGAAAGCCGCAAGAGCACGCTGGAAAATTGAGAATGAAACTTTCAACACATTAAAAAATTTAGGCTATAATTTTGAGCATAATTATGGACATGGCAAAGACCATTTATCCACAATGTTTGCCTTTTTGATGTTGCTCGCATTTTATATCGACCAACTCATTCAAGCCTGTTGTCACATTTTTAGCCAAATTGAAGAAAATATTACAACAAAAATAAAAATATGGCATACCATAAAAGCCATTTTTCAAACAACTTTCGTTAAGTCCGTTTTCGATATTTATCAACATTTAGCGGCTCTCTTTGATTTTAAATTAAAACCATATTTGTCATGAATTTGTCAAAGCGGAAATTGCTGGACCTTTATAATTTAAAGTCGCAAACAATTGATTGTCAATGCTTTAAGTCTAATATCTAATATCTAACAGCAATTTCCGCTTTGACAATTCTATGACAATTCAATGAGTTGATTTTACTAAAAATAAGCGATTTTCGCTAAAAAATGCTTATTTTTAGTAAAAAAACTACATTTTTGACGATTTTTAAAAATAGTTTTGTCATAGAATTGTCAAAGCTGAAATTGCTGAAAACGAATAGCAAGGCATTTTATGTTAAAAATACATAAATTTTTTGGATTAAAAAATGAAATGAGGGAACGACTGTCTATTGTCGCCCCCTCATTTTAATATGGGTAATGGGTAATGGGTAATAAGTAATGGGTATATATCATCATTACTCATTACTATTACTCATTACCTATGATTATCTCCTCATTAATAAAAACTTTTTCACTTCTACTTTTTCTGTATTGGCTATTCTAATAAAATAAATGCCATTGTTCAAATCTGTCAAATCGATGTCCTGCGTTTGCATACCCATTTCAATAGGCACTAAAGGTTGTGTATTCACTAATTTACCCGTTGCATCTAAAATTGACACTTGCGCTTCGCCTTCTTTAGGGCTATCAATTTGAAGTTTTAATATGCCACTTGTTGGATTTGGATAGATATTGTATTGAATATTAGCCTTTTCATTTGAATAAACCAACCCTTGTGGCTCCACAGCAAATGATCTAATGGGCGAGGGTGCGCCTTTTGTTCTGTTACAAACAGGTATTATGCATACCTGATAAGTCTGTTTATGTAAAAGGTTTTTCAAGGTAAAAGTATTGGTAATAGCTGTTGCAGACGACCAATTTTTGCTATTTTCAAGTTTATATTGAACGATGTAATAATTGACTTCATCTAAATGAGTCCAACTAACAACTGTACTGTTTGCCTCGATGGATTCTATTATAGGTGCGTCATTGATAACACAATCTGAAGTGATAGTGGGATTATCTGTTGATATTTCTCTGGTAGTGGTCAGGCTTGTTAAATCACGAGTTTTTGTATTTTTAATAACGCCATTAGATAAAGTTACAAAACCAACTTCAGGCGAACTTTCACCTGTAATATTGGTACAAGTGGCTGTGACACGAACTTCATAAATTTGACCGCCTATCAAATTATTTAAAGACAATGTGGGTTTTGACAATGTCTCATTTTTCCAAGTAGGGCTTTGAGAGGGACGGTATTCAAATAAATAATGAGTCGCACCTGCTATAACTGCCCAATTGACTTTTGCAGAGGTATTTGCAATGGCTGATACTGAGGGGGTCTGTTCACTGGTGCATTTTACATTATTCAAAGTTCTAAAACCTGTTATAGACGAAGCCGCGCTCATACCATCGTTGCAGATTGTATAAATACGCACTTGGAATGTATCTAAAATCGGAAGATTAGAGAGCGTTATGCCTGCTGTTGTGGTCTTGGCTATTGTCCAAACAGATGTATTTAATTTTTTATATTCTACTTGATAACCTATTGCATCAGTCACGGGCTGCCAGTTAATATCCGTACTCGTCATGGTAATATTGCTATAAATGGGCGTTGAAGGTACCGAGCAAGTTGGAGAACTGCCGAGGCAAAGGGCATTAGCCACCGCATTTCTAATAACATCGCCCGGTTGTTTGCCTAATCCGTTCCTAAAATTTGTACCGTATTGCGAAAGATGGCAATAACTCATAATCGTACCGCCACTTAGCGGAGCCGGTCCGGGGCTACAAGAGCCTTCTTGGGTGTAGCAATTGTCAACGGGGCCACCTTGCCAACCGCACCATTGAGTGTGATTGGAGCCGAGGTTGTGACCCAGCTCGTGAGCCATAACCAAAACTGTCCATGAATAGGTATTGAAATCTGAATACGTATCAAAAATATTGCAATAGCTATATCTCAAAACAGGTTTGCAAATTGTATTCACATAAGCCACCCCACCTGATGCACCGCCACAACTGATTAATTGACCTAAATCGCCATTGATGACTGGGCGTTTAGTTCTGAATTGCGATAATGCACTGCTTGCGCTGCTTCGTGAATAAGGCGCAGGCGAAGTCCAAACAAATACTTCTGAAATAGCGATTGAAATATTTTCATTCATATATATAGCCGCTACATTATTGAAAGCTCCTGCTATATAATTGACTGTTTTGGCAATGCTGCTGTCTTTTTTTTGATATAAATTATAATCGCATTCCAAATAAATGCGTACCCATTTTGAGGTTGTATTCGTCTCATCACCTCTTGTTGACAAAGTTGGTATTGGAATGCGTTCGTTCACATCGGTAGTTTCGCAATTAGAAGGGTTTTGTATTAATAAATCATTCTCAGCATACAGAAGGTAAGCATTGTCAGCCACATCGTTTTTAGCTTTGCTGAGCACTATATTTCCGATAGAATCATTGGATATAATACCCATAATTTCGTTTTTAAAAACGCTGATAGCCACCACTGATTCATTATCGCCTTTGATAATGCCTCTGTAAAATTTGCCTTTTTCATAAGGCACGGCTTGGTTTTCAGAATCGCTTGTTTTGACTTGAAAGCCATCCCAAACATTTTTTTGCTCTACAAGTTCCATTTCAATTTCCTTATTTTTGAAAGGTATTGTTAAAGCAATAGCGCCTGTATTGTTGTCATATAAGCGGTCGAGAGTTGCACTATTCAGGCGTACAACGGTTTCTTCTTTAAGATAATTAGGAAATTTCTTTTGTTGATCTGATTCCCTTGTGGCAAAAGTGGAAAAGGGTTTTAATGCCGTAAAACTCTTGGAAGATTTAGCATTTTGGACTAATTGAGCAATCGGTTTTAGTTGTTGCGAGAATAAGTTATTGGTAAAAACCATAGCAAAAAAGAACAAAAAAGACAGAGTAGTCCCCTTGTGACTGTGTAATAAGTTCATGGATGAAAAATTAAGATTTGTTTAAAAAAAAAAGCATTAATACACGGGGGAGCGAAAATGAAATGGGAGGAATCCGGGAGGAAACAAGAGTAGGTCAAGAACAATACCAATATTATTTTCAAGAATGTTAATAATACCTTTTATTGGGTATATTTTTTTATATTAAAATAAAAACCGCCTTACTCTCTACAGAAAGGAAGGCGATAGCCATTTATAATAAGTCAAACTAAACTTCTTTTTTAATTGGTTGGGTCGGCTGGAGTATTGGTATTGTTGTCTCTTTCAATCTGTAAAAATGAAAGGCAAAATTTGCAAAATTTGCAGCTAAATTAATAAAAAAATTTATTCTGATTATTAATTTCAATCAATTATCTTATTTTTTTTCAAAATTTGCAATCTCTACTCATACTTTATCATTCAGTTTTTTATAACTTTGTTTAATTTGATATAAAATATAACAATGAGTATCAGCCTATTAAAAAATGAGCGGAAGTCCATCATTTTAAAGCAAGTCAATATCCATACACGCGTCACGTTCAGCGATTTATCCACCATTACGAATGTGTCAGAAGATACTATTCGCCGCGACCTCAACGAGTTGGCAACTGAGGGTAAAATCATCAAAGTGCGCGGTGGTGCTATGATTAGTACCTACCACCCCACTGCCAAACGCCAAGAGGTTTATGAACTCAATAATAAACAACTCATCGCTCAGAAAACGCTCAGTCTCCTGCACGATGGCATGCTCATACTCATTGGTGGCGGCACGACAGTACGGGAAGTCATCAAACTCATACCTGATAGTTTGAGAGCTACTTTTATTACCGTGAATCCTTTTACAGCGATGGAATTGATTGAAAAACCGCATTTGGAAACCATTTTGATTGGCGGCAAAATATCTAAATATTCGCAAATGGTGGTGGGTGGTGAGGTTATTCAGAATCTTGCTGACATTAAAGCTGACCTCTGCATCATGGGCACAAATGCCATCGACATCAACGAAGGGATTACTGATTCGGATTGGGAAACCGTGCAAGTGAAAAAAGCGATGGTCAAATCCGCTAAGAAGACGGCTATCCTGACTATTTCTGAAAAACTCAATTCTTCTATGCGCCTCAAGATAGCCGACATGCGCGACATATCTTATCTCATCACAGAATTGAACCCAAAATCACCTATTTTAGAGCCTTATGCGATGGCTAAATATGAAGTTGTTACTGCGAGTGGCGCATGGCAGGAGGGGATGATTTTGATTTGACTTCTTTTGTTTTACATCCAAAAAGCCAACACCAAAACCCTTTCCGCTTCTTTTTTTCTTTCTTAACAGGCTGTGTTTTAGAAACAGAGTCCCGACTTGGCGGTGGCGGTAGTAATCGGATAGGCGGACCTACTGTCGCAATATCATCAGCAGGCGTTTCGTGAAGTTGACAGTCCACAACCGTAACGGCATAGGTATAAGTGTAGTCTGTCACCACACTTTTATCGAGAAAGATTAAATCTTTTGAATCAAAAGGGATAAGCGTTTTGATATTTTGACCATTAGTGAAGTCAATATTGCCATTGTCAAACCGATATACTACGTATTGAAAAGGCAGCCGCTTCGTCGTCCTACGGCTTGGTTTCCAACGCACCACCACTTGACCATTTTCGGCAATCACATTCCTCAACTCAGGAGCATCACATTCTAAAAGGCTGGTATCTTTAATCACTTCGGGCGCTAAAGCGGGATAGCGGTAATAATTTTGAACCAAAGTATCTCCTAACCCCAAGGCATTGGTCAACAAAGATTTGGAACTGAAAAACACCACACCTTTGACTTCCTTGTACGCTCTCGATAAGCGTATTTGTCGCCCGATTTCGGCAGGGTCACCCCAAGCTGGTTCACGTGGGCTGGATTGCCCGACCCGGTAAGCCCCCAAACCGATATAAATAGGCTTGCCAGCAGAATTATCCACCCACCATTTCACAATGGTGGCATGTTCGGCGATAGAAAAACCCAAAGTCCAATACACTTGAGGGGTCGCATAATCTATCCAACTCTCGCGCAACCACTTCCGTACATCCGCATAAAGATCATCATAGCAAGTCAAACCTGCTTGTGTAGCCGAGCCTTGAGGGTCTTTACTATTGTTGCGCCACACACCAAACGGACTGATACCAAACTGGACGCGTGGCTTTATTTGTTTAATGGTTTTTGACAAATTGTAAATCAATAAATCCACATTATTGCGCCGCCAATCTTCAATATTATTGAAACCTGCACCGTATTGTTGATAAGTCAATCCGTCAGGAAATACCTCGCCAGCTATTTTATAAGGATAAAAATAGTCGTCGAAATGGATGCCATCTACATCATATTTTTGGACGATTTCAGCCACCACGTCATTCACATGAGCGCGGACTTCGGGCAATCCTGGATTTAAAATATATCGTTTACCGTATTTAAAACACCAATCTGGATGCTGATTCATGACGTGATTGGGTGCAAATTGTGTCCCTTCTTGATTGTCCATACTTGCCCGATAAGGGTTGAGCCAAGCATGAAATTCAAACCCTCTATCATGTGCCGTTTGAATCATAAAAGTCAAAGGGTCATAATTATTGTCGGGTGGCAGCCCTGAGTTGCCAGTCAAATAGCGTGACCAAGGCACAATATCAGACTTATACAAAGCATCTGATGTCGGGCGAATCTGGACATATAAAGCATTGATACCTAATACTTTATGCTTATCCAATATTTTAATCCATTCTTCTTTCAAAACCCAATCGCTTTGCGTAGGTACTGAGGGGTAGTCAATATTCAAGACCGTAGCAATCCACACCCCGCGTAGTTCACGCTTAGGGGCTACTTGAGCTTGTAATAAAAAAGAAGAAAAAAGTATTAAAACGAAAGATGATAAGCCTTTCAAAAAAGGTGATTGATAAGTGTTGGTTCGCATGAAAAGGGCTTTTTTTATTGAAATGTGTCTCACTTTATACAAAGTTAAATCTAAACTTGGGTTTGAGCATACAAAACCCAAGTTTTTTCTTCAAACAGGTGTTAATGAAACGGTGAAAGACACCCCCTCAGTATTAATTGCTATTTCACAAAATTAATGTTAGGTAATTTTGTTAGTCATGGCATGAGATTTACTACTCAGCCTCTAACCCACACTATACTACTGGACGTAAAAAACAATGATATGAAGTAAAGAAAAAAAACATGGCGAACAATTAGCTACTGGTGAGTTGCAACACAATCCAATCAACTAAAAATTCGCCGATGACAAAGTTACACTTTTTTAAACTGTTTGGTAACACAGGCACATATTTATCGCCCAAACAAATTGACCGGCTCTTATTGTTGGCATTTGGGATTAGTCAATCAAAAAGCGTCAATTTGAGTTATGTTAATGATGCTATATTGCTGTCGGAAAGCGGTTGTAAAAACGAATCGAGTCAATACAAGCACTTGTTGAAAGTATTTCAGACGGGTGACTATGAAAATGTAGTCAGAAATAGTTTTCAATTAGTTGTCATCTATTTTTATGGCGGACAAGAACACGTGAAATTAGTTGTTGATAGAACGAATTGGGAGTTAGGGTCTTGTAAAATAAATATTTTAACAATCGGATTATTAATAGAAAATGATATATTTATTCCGCTGATTTGGAAAGATTTAGGTCATAAAGGGAATAGCGATAGCCAGCAAAGAATAGACTTAATAGATCAATTATTGAGTTGGTGGAAAGCCTTAGAAATACCGTTACCGACATTTGAAATTTGTGGAGACCGCGAATTTATTGGGGAGTATTGGCTAACCGCTTTAGCCCAAAGAAGTATCACTTATGTTATTCGTCTTCGGTGTAATTTGAGTTTTGAAACATGGCTTAATGAAGTGTATAGGGTAGAAAAGCAGCATAATATTGTCACGTTACATCGCTACATGAGATTATTTAAAAAAAAATCAGTAGAGGTTATTTTGCAAAATGAAGCTATTGCACAGGTTTTTGTGGTTAAAAACGAAGGGAATGATATTAAAAAAGAGCCTTATATCTATTTTATTACCAATCTTGATGATATAGATGAAGCCGCATTAGCCTATCGTAAAAGGTGGAAAATTGAAGTATTTTTTAAGTACATGAAAACACAGGGATTCAATTTAGAAGATTTCAACATGAATGGACAACATAAAATGGACAT
Source organism: Saprospiraceae bacterium (assembly GCA_043754475.1). Classification (GTDB taxonomy): domain Bacteria; phylum Bacteroidota; class Bacteroidia; order Chitinophagales; family Saprospiraceae; genus JAAFJT01. The sequence goes on from JAYUUR010000291.1 coordinate 12,464, forward strand.
TATGATGGCTGTATTATCAATCGTATTTCTCGTGGTACTTGAATTAGAAGGTAAAAGCAAAATATCGCTTGAAAACGCTGTACCAATACAGCCAATACAGGAAAATGAAGCAAAAGTTATAGAAAAACCAATAAAATATAAAGATGGAAAGTCCTATCCACGCAAATCAGTCTTTCGTAAAGGTCTGAGTGCCTTAACAAAGATTAGATCTTTTGAAAATTTCTTTGATCTTTGTAGGAGAATAATGGATAAAATATTTCATAAATACCTCTTTTTG
>JAYUUR010000292.1:0-4183 GCA_043754475.1 Saprospiraceae bacterium
ATACCACGATTGACAGAATTATTAATGTCAGTGCTGGGCTATGGAATTTTAATATATCCACCTAAATCATTGATTATCAACTTACAACAAGTCTATTGACAATTTTTTCAAATATCCCAAAAGCAAATCCTTAATAATTTGCCCGCCTTTTGAATTAAAATGTAAATTCTCTTCATAAGACTGTATAGACGGCTGAGTTCCCCAAGCAATTTTATTGAAAGCAATGTATCTATCGCTTTTTTTCAAGGGGTGAGATTGCGCCATTATATCATTGCCGCCAATCAAAACATTGATGTGATGCGGCTTCATGGCAATGATATCATCTAACCGATTGAGCAAAGTATAAGACAAATCGGCATTGATACCGGCGTTAAATACTTGATAATCAGGCAGTTGTGCGCTCAAGTCTTTGACCCAATCATAACTCATATTCCCATGCGTAATGCTATCACCTGCACACACGAGGATTTTTTTATTGGGTAAAATAGCTGCCACATCAGGGTAGTTTCGAGGTGGCTTCATAATATTTTTGACCATCGCTTGATAGCCAATCACCAAACTTATAATGACTATAAAAAGAATAATAAAAGAGACCATGTTTAAAATATGAGGTTGACGTTTTGGTTTAGGAAATTATGAGTTTTCAAAAACAAAGCGCATCTAAAAAACAATTTTCTCCTGCTTTGAGTATTTTACTCTTTAAACCACTACGTCCAAGAACATTATAAGCCTCTTGCCTGACATTCGTAGAAAATCTCATATTTTGGTTAGTGGTAAAAATAAGGGAACGATATTCAATTTGCATATCATGGGGATACTTCAAAATTCGTTCAATTGTTTTTAATAAATATTGCGAAAATAGCATTCCTGCTTGTGCTTGTTCAGAGGCGTTTGAATGATTATTCGATTTTAGATTACATACAAAAACGAAAAGGATACTACCATGAGGGTAGAAAATGATATAGTCGGCGATTGTTGTAAGTGAAGGAACGTCCGCATTAAAGAACGGAAAAACGGCTGTATTACTATTTTTGACATCAAAATTATAGGCTAAAACATTTCCTTTTTTCTTTAAAAGCGTTGTAGGATAGCCCTTTGCTTCCGGTTCTTCCAATTGCAATTGCCCACCTATCGGGTGTACCTGAAAATCTCTCTTTATAATTTCTTCAAGTTTTCGGAGTATGTTTAGCGGTTTCATGCGTCAAATAAAGTAAGGTAAATATCTTGTGAGGATTGGTTAAGTTTGCGAATTTCTTCATCAATAGTGGTTATGTTAAAACCTGTTTCAGTTACAACTACATTTTCAACGGGCTGACCTACACGAAACAAATGCACATCCACTTGTTCGGCAGCTATCAATTCATTTTGATTGTATTTGTACTCTTTCAAAAGATGTTGCGTTTCTTTCTTTTTTGCTTGCATACCATGAGATAACATAATTAAATTATTCAACTCTCTTACTATGTAATCGCTGTGTGTACTGATAATGACTTTAAATCCCTCATTGATTAAACGACCCAAAAAGCGAGCAATTTTGCGCTGATTATCGGGATGAAGATTTAATTCAGGTTCGTCTATAATAATTAAATCGCCTTTCTGGGCTTTATGCCGTAGGTAAATGATAAGGCTTGATAAAGATTTTACAGTAGAAGAAGTCAAATGAATATCTAAGGCTTTATTTAGGTTTTTAGGCTTAAAAAGTAGATCCCCCTCAGTATTCATCTGTACATTTCCTCTCAAAAAGGTATCTTCAAGTTCTTTCGCCAAATGAGCGAAATCACTTGTTTTTGTTTTTAAAACATCATAATTATTATGCTGATTAAGCGCATCTCTAATAGGTTCGGGGTAACGACTAAATCGAGTTCGCATAAAATCAATTAATTCTTGCTTTTGTTTTCTATCGGAAATTAGCTTTTCAAACACTTTGCTCCTAAATAAGAGTAATTCTTTATTAAATAGATTTATGCCTTCTCTTTCTGCGGGAAAAATAAAACTGCGGTTAAATATAATACCATGAACGATATCAAAAACAATATCTTTAACAAAGTCAGTAATATCTTTTTCTAAATCATCATAATTTTCATCTTCTTCGTTAAAATTGGAATAAAAAATAATATTGGACGAACCCTCAGATTTATTTGCAGTATCATCATCTCCCCAAACGGTTGTTTCTCTTGCAATAAGATCGTGTTCTTGAATACTAATTTTATTCAATTGAAAATCAATAGTTGTATTTGCAAAAATATCTATTGACGTTGAAAAGAAATCAGCTAATTGTATTTGCATAGACTTAGAGATGAACTCTTGAAAATCTGAAAGATATTTTGATTTATCTGAAATTATATCTAAGAGATTAAACTCAAAATTTTTGTTAGGTTCTACAATTGCATAGCCCTTTAATGGCGAAGGAGCATCACCTGAAAAACTATAAGTCAAATTATAAAGTTGATAAACAGTATAAACCAAATAAGTTTTTCCCGTATTATTTTCCCCAGTAAAAATCAACAGATTTTTATCCAAATTTATTTCTGCGTGAGAAACTGCTCCTAAGTTTTTAACCGTTAATTTCATATAAACCGATAATTTTTCTAAGAATTAAGCCTTTTAACGAACGAAGATATACTATTTCGTAAAAACAATATCTATATTTTATCCTCAACCTTCCCTCTTTTAATAAACTGCCCATACCCTTTCCCAACCAAACAGTCATTATTATCAATCACGACACACCCCCTCAGTAAAACGGTCTCTACTTTGCCTTGCACTTTCCAACCTTCATAAGCCGAGTAATCGGTGTTCATGTGGTGCGTTTTGGCAGAGAGTTCATGCTTGGTTTTAGGATTAAAAATCACAATATCCGCATCTGAACCAACGGCAATTGTGCCTTTTCGTGGGAACATGCCAAAGATTTTTGCAGGGTTGGTACAGGCTACTTCCACCATTTTATTCAAGGTAATTTTATCTTTTCTGACACCTTCTGAATAGAGCAATTCGATGCGATGTTCAATGGCAGGATGCCCGTTGGGTATTTTAGAAAAATCGTCTTTGCCCATCAGTTTTTGTTGCCAAGTGAAGGGGCAATGATCAGTTCCGACCACTTTTACAATGCCTTGATTGATAGCCGCCCATAAATGCGTTTGGTCTTTTTTCTCTCGCAAAGGTGGCGACATGACCCATTTTGCGCCTTCAAAATTGGGTTTTTCGTATAAAGACGCATCCAAAATGAGGTATTGAATACAGGTTTCTCCAAATACTTTTTGATTGCGAAAACTCGCTTGACGAATAGCGTTCACTGCACCCTCGCACGTCATGTGGACGATATAAATGGGGCAATTATTGTAAAAACCAAAGTCTGTAAACCGATGTGATGCCTCCCCCTCAGTAATTTCGGGTTGAGAAAGGTAATGATAAACAGGCGTGAGTTTCCCCTCGCTTCGATGTTTCGCAACGAGATAGTCAATCATATCGCCATTCGTTGCATGAGCCGTTACCATGCCGCCACAACGCTTGACCTCTTGCATCAAACCATTCATTTGCCTATCGTCAATCATCAAAGCACCTCGATATGCCATGAACATTTTGAAAGACGTAATGCCTTCATTATCAATGAGTTGTGAAATTTCTTTTTTCGTTTCGTCATTAAAATCAGTGACTGCCATGTGAAAACTGTAGTCGCCAACAGCATTATTATTGGCTCTACCCGACCATTCTTCATAAGCCGAATACAGCGAATGTCCTTGCTTTTGAAGGATAAAATCTATGACCGTTGTCGTGCCACCATACAACGCAGCGCGTGTACCCGTTTCATAACTATCGCTTGAAAACGTGCCCATAAATGGCATTTCGAGGTGCACGTGCGGGTCAATACCCCCAGGGAAAATGAGCTTTCCAGTAGCATCTATCGTTTTAGATACCCCCTCCTGCCGCGCTCCGCTCGCAGTGACAGCTTCAAGATTTTTACCAATAGCGACGATTTTTTCATTTTCAATAAGAATATCGCCTGTGAAATCGTCGGTGGCGGTGATAATTCTGCCGTTTTTGATTAAAGTTTTCATAATTATTCTTTTATTCAGATAAAAGCTCATCTTTTTTTTTAAAACCCTACAAAATAAAATTATTACAAAACTTGCTTTAAAAACGCTTTACAGATTTTAATGAGATTAAGAATAGTTGATTGACATTT
>JAYUUR010000293.1:0-4164 GCA_043754475.1 Saprospiraceae bacterium
ATTCAGCAATGGTAGAGTCTGTTTCAACGGATTTAAATATTTTTAAAATAAAATTTGACCCAATACTTTTCAACGATACTGCTATTTTAAATAAAATAAGACAACATCGCAAAGTAAAAGCCGCTCAGTTCAACCACATTCCCCAATTGCGTGCAACGCCCAACGACCCATCTTATAAACAACAATGGGGTTTGCCCAAGATAGGCGCCCCCTCAGTATGGGACTTCACAAAGGGCGGTTTAACCGCTTGTGGCGATACCATCGTTGTGGCGGTTTTAGATTTAGGTTTTGACATCAATCACAACGATTTAAAAGGCAATATCTGGCACAACCGTTTTGAAATCCCCAATAACAATATTGATGATGATAAAAACGGATATGTAGATGATTATGACGGTTTTAGCTTTAAAACCAATAATAATAAGCACCCTGTCGAAACACATGGAACAAATTGCCTCGGCATTCTCGGCGCATCAGGCAACAATAATATAGGCATAGCAGGCGTGAATTGGAATATAAAAATGCTCACTCTGAGCGTTTTTGATGATGAATCAATTGTAAAAGCCTATTTATATGCCCATGATTTAAGAAAAAAATATACCCAAACGGGTGGGCGAGAAGGTGCTTATGTAGCCGTCACAAGCATGTCGCTGGGCTATGACAATAAAAGACCCGAAGATTTTCCACTGCTTTGTGATGTTTATAATACACTCGGACAGCAAGGCATTTTGAGCGTAGTGGCTACAACCGATTCAAATGTAGATATTAATACCAGCGGCGACATCCCCGGTTTATGCCCCAGCGACCACTTAATAGTCGTGACGAGTACGCGAGAAGACGACATGATGTCTTCTTACGGTTTCAGCAATAAATTTGTGGATTTGGCAGCTCCTGGTGAAAACATCATGACCACATTTCCGAACAATGATATAGATGCAGTGGGTGGCGGCACTTCGTTTGCTACGCCGTTTGTGGCAGGTGCGGCAGCATTGCTTTATAGTATTCCACAGGATAATATTTGTAAATTATCCAACACAACGCCTTTTGATGCCATGAATATTATTAAAGATGCTCTGTTAAAAGGTGTTGATGTTTTACCGACTTTGCAAAAAAAAACTGTAACGGGCGGGCGACTCAATATTTTCAATAGTTATAAATTGCTGAGTCGTTTTTATGGAATGCCTATTGGCGATTTTGATATTTTGAAATTATACCCCAATCCTGTCAATAATCAACTACATGTGACCATTCAAATGCCTGAAAAAGTAGATGCAGATATTGTGATAACGAACAGCACTGGACAAGTTATTTACCAAAGGAAAATTGTTGAAAAAGACTTATTGTCCAATAAAATTTCGATAAATACTGAGGGGGTCGCTGCGGGCTTGTATTTTATGTCTATTTTATCCAAAGATTTTAAAGTGACCCGCAAATTTGTAGTCACTCATCTTTGAATATTTTAGTTTTTTTTAGGAATAATTTTACAAAACCTTTTGTAGTAATAAAAATCGAATTATCTTTGCACTCGCAAAATCAAAGATACGGCCCCGTAGCTCAATTGGATAGAGCATCTGACTACGAATCAGAAGGTTTAAGGTTCGACTCCTTACGAGGTCACCAAATTTTTAAAATAAAAAGTCATGTCTAAAGTTTGTGAATTGACGGGTAAACGTCCACTAAAAGGTAATAAAGTTTCGCATTCTAATCATAAAACGAAGCGTCGTTTTTTGCCTAATTTGCATAAAAAACGCATTTTCGTTCCTGAAATCGGTGATTTCGTAACGGTTAAATTGTCGTCTCATGCTTTGCGCACGGTCACTAAATTGGGCTTGTTCGAGTATGTGAAAAAATTGCAAAAGAAAGGAATGGACATCGGTTTTGAATTAGATGATGCAGCAATAGGCTGTTAAATTTAATCTAATCTTTTGAAATTCAATTTGTTATAAAATATTTTAATCCATCATATAATGGCAAAGAAAAGTAAAGGCAATCGTATCCAAGTGATTTTGGAATGCACTGAGCATAAAACATCGGGTATGCCTGGCACATCACGCTACGTGACTCAAAAAAACCGTAAAAATACTCCTGACCGTATGGAGTTGAAGAAATTCAACGCTGTATTGAAGAAAATGACGGTACATCGCGAAATTAAGTAATTGATTATCAATGGCTTATCGCCTAATTGTAATGAATTAATAGTCAATCAACAATAATCAATCATTAAGATATGGCAAAGAAAGTATCAAAAAACGCAAGGGTTGCTCAAAGAGCTGCCAATGCAGGTTCAGGTAAAGACCATGTACGCGTTGTAAAAAGCGTCAAAAATCCTGAAACAGGTGGTTACACCTTCAAAGAAGCCATCGTTCACAAAGACAAAGTGAAAGAGTGGTTTGCTGCAAGTAAGTAATGATGAATGTTTAACAAATTCATCATTCATCATTTATAATTCATAATTTCCAAAAAGGCTTTTTCTCTCATTGAAGAAAAAGCCTTTTTGGCTTTTATTGATTGTGCACTTTTAAAACCCAATAATAATATGAGTTTTTTTAGCCGTTTTTTTAATAAAGAAAAAGAAGAAGACCTCGATAAAGGTTTAGAAAAAACCAAAGAAGGCTTTTTTGGAAAAATAGCCCGAGCGGTAGCCGGTAAAACCACCGTAGATGAAGAGGTGTTGGATGAACTCGAAAGCATTCTCATTTCTTCTGATGTGGGTTTGGATACCACCGTCAAAATTATCGACCGCATAGAAGCCCGCGTAGCAAAAGATAAATATGTCAATACCGATGAACTGAATTTCATTCTGAAAGATGAAATCGTGGATTTGCTCGCTGAAAATAATACCGAAGAAGCAGAAGATTTTAACATACCCCTCAGTATGGGGCGTCCATATGTGATGCTCGTGGTGGGTGTGAATGGTGTAGGCAAAACGACGACTATTGGCAAATTGGCGCATCAACTCACCAAGCAGGACTATCGGGTGGTATTGGGTGCCGCTGATACCTTTCGCGCGGCGGCTGTTGATCAGTTGAGAATATGGTCGGAACGTGTCGGTTGCGAATTTTACTCAAAAGGCATGAATACTGACCCGGCTGCGGTGGCTTACGAAACGGTTGAATACGCTAAAAAATACAATTGTGATGTCGTGATTATTGACACCGCAGGACGTTTGCACAATAAAGTGAATCTGATGAATGAATTGGGCAAAATAAAACGCTCAGTCGGCAAAGCAATGGACGGTGCACCGCACGATGTGATGCTTATTTTAGATGCTTCAATGGGTCAAAACGCCATTGAACAATGCAAGCATTTTACAGAGGTAACTGATGTGAGTTGCTTGGCTTTGACCAAATTGGATGGTACTGCGAAAGGTGGCGTTGCCATCGGTATCAGCGACCAATTCAAAATTCCGATTAAATATATTGGCGTAGGTGAAGCGATTGATAAATTACAGATTTTTAATAAAAAGGCTTTTGTGGAGTCTTTGTTTAAGAGTAAGTAATCTTCAAAAAAACATACTATCAGAAACATGAAAAGAGATGACACCCTTTGGAAAGGCATTTTGGAGGATTTATTCGATGACTTTCTCCGTTTTATTTATCCTAATGCCGATGAGATATTTGATATGGCGCGCGGCTTTGAGTTTTTGGACAAAGAGTTAGAAGACCTCTTCCCTCAAACGGATGAAGAAAATATCCGCTATGTCGATAAATTAGTAAGGGTATGGTTAAAAGACGGTACTGAGGAATGGATATTGATTCATATTGAAGTGCAAGGTACACCGACGAAAACCTTTGCGGAACGGATGTTTATATACAATTACCGTCTTCGCGATAAGTATAATCGTAAAATAACGGCATGGGCAATATTAGCGGATAGGAACAAAAAGTTTTTACCGAGGCATTTTAAAGAATCGTATTTGGGTACGACTTTGACGTATGAATTCAATATGCTTAAAATCATCAATCAAGACGAAGAAGCATTGAGAAAAATGGATAATCCGTTTGCCATCGTAATTTTAACAGTTCTTTTAGCTTTAAAAAAAACTAAAACGAATGAAATAGAGTTAATACTGAAAACTCCGAAGATTTTTTAACTCATTGAAAAACAGCATTAATAAGCCATATTTAGATAAAAAACAGTCAAAATGTAAGAAATATCAATGTT
>JAYUUR010000294.1:0-12637 GCA_043754475.1 Saprospiraceae bacterium
CAAAGTGGCGTAGCCACGATATATCCAAAATTAAATATGTCGTCCCTCTGGGACTTGCAACAGATTTTTTACCACTTTCTACCGATATTATATGCCTAACGGCATTTTCTTCCTCCCAAAGGGATGCCCTTGGCAGAAGGAATGCCCTTGGCAAACCCATTATTCGCATTATTCACTATTCATTTTTCACTTTTCACTTTTTTCCAGCTCTTCCCAATATTCTACAGCCCTGCGCGTATGCGGAATGCAGATTGAGCCGCCCACCAAATTCGCAATGGCGAAGACCTCAAAAAGCTCATCTTTTGAAACGCCCAATTCGTAGCACGTACCTAAATGATAGCGGATGCAATCATCGCAACGCAAGACCATAGACGCCACTAAGCCGAGCAATTCTTTCGTCTTTTTATTGAGCGCACCATCATCATACGTTTGGTGGTCGAGACTCCAAAACCGTTTGATGACTTTGTTGTCGTGCGCCAAAATGCGCTCATTCATTTTTTCCCGATACTCGTTAAATTCTTTTATTTGAGACATTTCTTACTGGTTATTGATTGTTGATTATTGGTTATTGGTTCGCTTTTCGTTGATTTTAAAATTTTAGGTAATATTTTAATTACTGAAACTGCATCGGCGTTTATAGAATCAAATTCTCTTTTAGATAAATAGCCCGTCGCTTCAAGTAATTCAAGCCAATAGATTGTTTCATTAGACTCTTTTTGAGCAATGGATAATTTATGGATAAAATCAGCTCGGCTTTCAGCATTTTGCCCTTCACGAATATTTGCTCCTATAGAAGTGCCACATCGCAGCAGTTGTTTACTTAAAACATATTCTTTTTTATTTTCAGTCAAATATTGGCTCAATTTGACAATCCGAACCGCTAATGCAAAACTTTTATCGCGTATCGAAGTTTTCTCTTCCATTATTAAAAATTTAATTTTTTCTTGCACACCAATAACTAATAACCAAAAACCAATAACTATCACGCTTTTCCTCTATTTTTTAATCGCCAAATAGAGATTAAGAGCCGCGCCGCCAAAGCAAACGCTGCTATAATACTCGCTACGGCAAACAGTATAAATTCAGTTTTAATATAATCTAAAAGGGAAGCGCGGATGCTCTCTTTTTTCACTGTTTTGAGCAGGACATCAGGGTCGCCGTTGTCGTACCAAACATTGAAATCTTGCATTTGAACCATTAAAATGCCCGCTAATGCAAAAACGCAGAGAACGAACGCAATTTTCCCTTTTTCCCAATGGGCAATAAAGGTGTGTTTGAGTAAAAAAGTGTAGCGCGTAAAGGTGATAAAACACAGCACATAAACACTATTGGTCACACTAAATTTAAAATCCGGAAAGTCTTTCCAAATCGGAAACATCACCACGCTCAAAATCACCAGCGTAATAATCCACCCGACTACTTCTAATTGTACTTTATTTTTATCCATGCGCAAAAGTAGAAAATTATTTAAGTGAAAAGTGAAAAATGAAAAATGAAAATGTTTGAAATACTGAGGGGTAATAAGTAGGTAGTCATAAATAAACGCTACTTTTTTTGCAGGTGCAGCGCACCTTAATATTTGTAGAGATACCAAACCATTGAGTATTTAAGGTGCAGCGCACCGACATATTACGGTGCGCTGCACCTGCAAAAAAAATAGCGTTTATTTACGCATTACTACTTAACTTTTACATTTTAAATTTAAAATTTTACATTTTGCGATTATTTTTCACTATTCATTTTTCACTATTCATTTTTCACTATTCACTTTCCCTTATTCGCCCACTCCTCCGCTTTGGCAGTATTGCCAAAAATACGGTAGGCGGTGCTCAAATTCATGGCGTCATTTTTATCGAATCGAAGGGCTAAAGCACGTTCGAGGGCATCAATGGCTTTTTGAGTTTGCCCTGTCATGCCGTAGCAAGTGCCAAGATTTGAATAGGCTTGTCCGTCTTTTGGATTGTAAAAAACAGCCTTTTCGAGGTACTCAATGGCTTTGGGCATATCATTTTTTTGCTGACCATAAATGCGCCCCATTTCACGATAAGCGAGTGCCAAATTTGTTTTAATGTCTTTGAATTGAGGATCTAATTTCAACCCATTTTGATATTCCTCTATCGCTTTATCAAAATTTTTAAGGTAAACATAGGCATTTCCAAGCAATAAATATGGGTTTTTATAGGTCGGATGTATTTCCAACGAACGGCGAAGATGTCCAATGGCTTCATTGAGTTGGGCTTTTTTGAGTGCTGTATTGGTTTCTATCGCAGCTTTTTCAATCAATGCACCGCCCGCAGAACATTGTAATTTAGCAGAGTTCTGAGACACATTCACGTCTGTTGTGAAAATAGTGTAATTATCTTTCCAATCAAAATTACGCGTAAAGGTTTTGATACCGAACAAAACAGCTATGCCTACTGCTGCATAAACAGCATAATTTTTAAGATATTTTATTAAAATAACGGCTAAAACCAAGCAAAAACCCACCGAAGGCATAAACATAAAACGCTCCGCCATATTGGTGCCGACAGGAAAAACGATATTGGAAACGATAGACAACGTGATGAGAAAAAATGCCAATCCAAAACTGACCATATCGCGTTTTTGCCACCCCCTCAGTATCACCACTCCTAAACCGCCATAAACCGCCAAACTCAACAACACCTGCCAATCGCTGAACTGCATGATGCCGATGTGGCGCGGATAATAGTCATGCGTGAGTGGGTGCGGGAAAATGAGAAGTTGAATATATTTACCGAGTGTGAAAATAATGGTTGCCATTTTTTCACCCGCTTCAAACGGAACGTATTGATTGCCAACGAGTTTTAAATAAGGATTATTCATCAATTCATTCTGCTCGCCCGTGAATTGATTGCCGATGACAGCCCCCCTCAGTATCATGAACAAAACGACGGCAGCTGCAAAAGGTACTGTTTGTTTGATTGCCGTTGACCAATCCGTTTGCAAAAAAAACCAATAAATTAAGGGTACAATGACCACAAAAGTAATGGCATTTTCTTTTGACAATAAGGCAATGAAGAACAACGCAAAGGCTATTAATTGATTAGAAATACTTTTATTTTCATAGAATTTCAAGGAAAACCAAACGGCTGCGAGACTGCCTAAAAGCGTCATTATTTCGTCGCGCCCTTTGATATTTGCTACGGCTTCGGTGTGAATGGGGTGTGTTGCAAAAAATAAAGCAGCGATGAAAGCGATGATTGTTGTGCTATAATTCGCAAAGGCATCTCCGCTCGCAATCATTGAGGATTTAAAATTCAATAATTTCAATAAAAGAAAATATAAGAGGACACTCGTCAAACCAAATAAAAGGACGTTCATCAAATGCCCGATAAATGGGCTTTTTCCAAAAATTTGATATTCAAAAGCGAACATCACGAGGGTAAAGGGGCGATAGCGACCACCTGCTACTAAATTTCCCTTGTTGGGGTCTTTGAAAAAACCATAAAATGTGTCGTAGCCCATGATGCCCGGTATGCCGCTGACCCCCTCAGTAGTGAACATATTATCAGTGATGACAATCGCATCGTCTTGACAAAAATCGTGCGTGAGGGTGTTGGCATAGAGCAAAAAGCTGACGGCAAAAATCAATATCGCCTGTAAGCGTGTATTTGCCCAAAAGCCAACAGCCGAACGTTCCATACGCTCGATTGATTGCCATTGTCTCATAACTGATGGTTCAACTACTTTTTCTGAAGGAATGCCTTTGGCAGAAGGGCTAACTGAGGGGGTAGGTTTCTTATTTTTTTTCGACATATTTTAAACTCTTTCTAATTATTTGATAATCAATATTTTAAATAGCATTGTTAAAAAAGGATTAAAATATTGCAAATTTAAACGAATCGAAATTACCTTTGATATACTAATCCGTTTTATTTATAGTCTTTCAAAACCAATCACTACGAACATTGGTTTTATAATTAAAAAACTCGACAAATATGAAAAAAATCTTTTTAACAACGGCTATTATAGCCTCTCTTTTCAAATTCGCTACCGCTCAAGATTTACATTTTGGCGTGCAAATGAGCCCTTCTTTTAGTTGGATGACCACTACTAATTCCAAAATCAGTGGCTCTGGTGCTTCTACTGGCTTAAAATTGGCGCTCATTGTAGAAAATCGGTTCAGCCAAGCCTATTCATTTTCCACAGGTATCGGCTTCCACTTCAATTCAGGCGGACGACTTATATTGGATGCCCCAAGCCAATTTTGGGCGGATTCGTACAATGAATTTGAAAACAGACCAACTGTGAAAGCAGATTCAGCACTTTTCCCCCGCGATACGAAATTTAAGTATGGCGTTACATATGTGGAAATACCTGTTGGTTTGAAACTACGGACGGCTGAAAACGGCACCCATATCCGCTATTTTGCTGAACCAGGCTTGACTTTTGGCTTTAAATCCAATACAAAAGGGACTATCGTCGGCTCTAATAGCCTCGACCAAACCAATATCGACCTCAAAAAAGAAGTGAATTTTTTGAATGTCTCTTGGGGCATCGGCGGCGGCGGTGAGTATATTATCTCCAATAATACGGCTATTGTGTTGGGTTTGTATTTCCAAAAAGGCTTTTATGATGTCAACACGGACAACGGTACGCTCTACGATGCCGATGGAAAAACCAATCCGAAACCCGATAGATCTAAAGCGACGATTTCGAGTTTGACAATTCGACTCGGCGTGATGTTTTAATTATGACTATAAAAGATGCACAACTGACAGTGGATGAATGGATAAAAACCATCGGTATCCGCTATTTTAATGAACTAACCAACACCGCTATTTTGATGGAAGAAGTCGGTGAAGTGGCGCGTTTGATGGCGCGGCTTTATGGTGAACAATCGTTCAAAACCAATGAAGAACCTTTAAATCCCAAAGCGGATTTGGCGGATGAAATGGCGGATGTCCTCTTCGTTTTGATATGCCTTGCCAACCAAACAGGCATTGATTTGACCGATGCTTTATCTAAAAATTTAGATAAAAAAACAAAGCGCGATAAAGATAGACATGCCAATAATGAAAAGTTGAACAGTTGATTTAAAGAAATTTCTGCACATCCATCACCTTTCCCAACTCTTCATAATCAATGATAAAATCGGCATCGCCGATGGCATAAGGTCCCACTTCGTAGGTATTGTAGTGAAATAAAATGCCAAAAGGCGTGAATCCCATATTATTAGGCAATTTGAAAGGTGTTTCTTTATCAAAATTAAAACCTAAATTAAAGGCTTGCGCTTTGGCAACTCGGTATTTTTTTTCGCACATAGCAGCCAGTGCTGCGCGGTCTTTTATCAATTCATCCATATTAATCACCTCTCCCGTAGCTGCATTGAAATTACCGATGGTAGATGTTATATTCGGATGCGCTCCGCCAAAATTGGTGTAGCCATTGAGGATAATACTCACTATTTTAGGTTTGCTGCAAAGCACAGTATCTTTCACCTCTACCGACCAACCCATGATAGAAGGTGAAGCAGCATAGGCCTTTCGAAAGGCAATCAAATAATAGGGCATCACAGCATCCAGCGGTAATCGATCGCCTTCAATGCGCATCAATGAAGCGACAAAATCTTCTGAAAAAGACTTGACAGCCAATTTAAGTCCATCCGACCCCTTTTCTACTGAGGGGTAGCTGATGAGGTAATCGAGCATTCGAGTGGTTTTGCCTTCGGCATCCACTTGTCGTTTTTGAATGGATTTATGTACGATTGTTGGCGCTTCTGAGGCTGCTGCCGTTTTATTGTCATTTTTACAGGCAACAAATGCCATGACGGCGATAATAATAATCGAATGGAGTTTCTGATTCATGCTTTTTTAATTAAACTTATTGGTTGATTCGTGATTTCGTAATTCGTTCGACTTACGAAATCCATTTTGCTGTCGACAACATTGGCTTCGGATATTGCACACCGAGTTTGACGCCGTAACTATTTTGCTCTTCAAGGCTCCAAGTGTCGGGGCGGTTTATTTTATCAATGGGTACATTTTTTAATTCCGGAATCCACAATTTTACGTAATCTCCTTGTGCATCGTAGCGTTGTGCTTGGGTGAGGATGTTGAAATAGCGATTTTCGCGTGGGTCGTTGCCCACGCCTGCTACATACAGCCAATTGCCATAATTGCTGCAAGGGTCGTAATCAACCAGTTGGCTTTCAAACCATTCTGCGCCCATGAGCCAATTGACATTTAAATCTTTTGTCAAAAAACTTGCTACATTTTGACGACCTCTATTGCTCATAAAACCTGTGGCATTCAGTTCACGCATATTCGCATCCACGAAAGGTATGCCTGTTTCGCCTTGCGCCCAGATATTGAAAAGGCGTTCGTCTGTGCGCCACCTTGCATCAGGTTTTCCGATTAAACCGCCGATTTGAAAGACTTTGTTGCCATATTTTTTAGCAATCAGTCGAAAGAAATCACGCCAAAGAAGTTCAAAAAACAACCAATAGGTGCTTTTATTTTCACCCTTTTCTGATTCGTACTTTTTCAATTCATGGTAAATCATTTTAGGTGAAAGACAACCTTGCGCCAAATATGCAGAAAACTTGGTGGAGTAATCGCCGCCCATCATGCCGTTGCGAGTATCTTCATAACTCTTAATTAAATTAGAATCCCAGAGATAATATCTCAATCGGCGCAACCCCTCAGTCTCACCACCTTTGAAGGGGATAACGCTGCGCTCATCTTTAGAAAAAGAATTATGTTCAAAATCTTCAACACTTGGAATTTCGCCAATTTCGACCCGAATACTGAGGGGGGGTAATTGAGTAGGCGTGGGCAATGGTTCTCTCACGGGCGTGATGCGCTCGGTTTCTTTTCTAAAAGTCGTGAATATTTCAGGCGTTTGAGTGATAGGATAAGGCAAATCAGAAGTATGATAGAGCATTTTGCCTCGAGCATAGCGTATCTCCTGCCCTATTTTCCAAAGTTTACTCTCCAAATGGTCTTGTACAAACAGCTCTTCAGATGTGCGTTCGCGATTACAAAAAATCCAAGATGATTTGACCTCTTGAGCTAAATCGAAAAGAATTTCTTCTGGTTTACCGATTCTGACGATTAAATCCACGCCGCGTTGTCGGAGATTTTGCTTCAAATCCAATACACTTTCAATGATGAACTGCGCTCTGAATGCACCTGTTTTAGGAAAGCCAAATTTTGTTTTGCCCTTGAAGATGCGTTCATCGAATACATAAACAGGTAACACTTCTTCGGCATTGCTCAATGCCTCCTGCAACGCCTCATTGTCGTGCAACCGTAAATCATTCCTAAACCAGACTATCGCTCGTTTTTGTTTCATAAACTCTTGTTGTATTTAAAGTACAATTTTAACAAAACGTGGGTATATAAGTTGAGTTTATCAAAGTTTTTTTATAATTATTAAAAAAACGTAACTCCTTAGAAATATATGCGTAACCTATTATAGAGAGATGGTAAAATATTTTTTACCATGAAATAATGTTTTAAAATTAGTTAAACGCCCTATGAATGAACCATTGGGCGTTTTTTTTTTATAAATTCACGTTTCACCTTAAAAATCTAAATCTATGCTGAGTATTTTCATTTTAGTCAGTGCTGCTACTACTTTTGCTCGATTGGCTCATGATAAAAACCGCAACCGTTATCTTTGGGGCACAATCGGTGTGGCAAGTTATTTTTTAACTCAAATCATCGTCGGCATCCTCATTGGTTTGGTTAAACCTGAGCTTCTTGAAGAGAATAGGACTATCAATATTATAGGAATAGCTTGTGGTTTTATGGGTATCGGCATCGCCTATTATATTTTAAAAACATTGCCGGATCCTACAGTTGAGGTAGCTCAAAATGCCGATTTATTGGATAGTCATTTGGATTAATTGCTAAAAAACAAAGGATTGTACGCTTTAATGAGCGTACAATCCTTTGTTTTTATAGAAAATACTGAGGGGGGTACTTTTAATCCGACCCATCTTTTTTATCTCTTATCAGCCGAATAGTTGTGCCTTGAATTATCACATTTTGCATTTCTGACGACTCACTTCCACCGACTGGTGACAAAGTTGTTTTGATACCAATGACTCCGTCAGCTCCAGTATCGCGGCATTTTTTGATAAACTTTCGATGTTCACTTTCGACATCATTTACAGAGTGAATTTTTGCAGAATGAGTAACAACAATCATCGTTTCATGAGGAGCTTGAATATCTAAAGTGGATTCAATGAAAGGAATCAATGCACCATTTTTAAATTTTTGAACTTCTATGACGTATCCTTGATTATCGTATTCAATCAATCTTTCATCAAAATTCAAGGTAATTGTATCTCTAACTCGACCGGAAGCAAATAGTATATCTGTTTCTACATCTGGTGAACGAAAGGCAATTTTGTAAGCATAAAAATAACCTTTTTCACTAACCGTCATGTAACATGATGCTTTATTTTCAGGTTTCTTTCTCAAATTTTTATCTACAAATATCAAGGGCAACATCTGCCCATTTTTAAAGTACCTAACGTTTGTCAACCTCCCCAAAGGTCTTTCAAATACAGCTTTGCCATCAAAAGTCAATGAATCAGCAGGGTAAATTTTACCCTTCGCATAGATACGAGAAGGTTTTTTTGTATAGAAAACTGATTGGAATCGAGAGGTATCAGTATAAATTGTATATTTTGCTTTTTTCACATCTTCTACTTTTTTAAATTTACTATTGAAGTAGATTGGATTAGATTGAGCAACTAATTTTTGTAAAGAAAATACTAAAATTAATGAAATGGAAATTTGTAAGAATTTGGACATGAGATGTAATGTTAAATGTTATTTGAAAATTCTTTGGCAATATATAGGCATTGCATTAGCCTTTCAAGTCAAATTGTTCTTTTTAAATAATATTTAACCATCTAACTTTTTATGTTTAATAAAACAATTACCTCTTCTCCTTCATTTCATTAATAAATATTAATTTTGCGCGCTTAATTTTTAAATCAATAACTAACCAAATAAAAGTATGTCAAACGCCATTTATCACGTACCCACTGCGGTCAACGAACCAATTTTAAGCTATAAAACAGGTTCTCCTGAGCGTTCCGCCCTAAAAATAGCCTTAGAAAAAGCCAAATCTAAGCCCATAGATGTACCCATGTATATCGGTGGCAAGCATATTACAACTGATAAAAAAGGGACGATGCATCCGCCGCATGAACACAACCATGTTTTGGGGCATTATAGCAAAGGCGATAAAAGTCATGTGGAAGCAGCGATTCAAGCAGCATTAGAAGCCAAACCGATGTGGGAAGCCATGCCGTGGCAAGACCGTGCAGCTATATTTTTGAAAGCGGCTGATTTACTGACGGGTCCGTATCGGTTCAAAATGATGGCGGCGACGATGCTTTGTCAATCCAAAAATGCTTATCAAGCGGAGATTGATTGTATAGCGGAATTCGCTGATTTCCTTAGATTTAATGTGTCGTTCATGACTCAAATTTATAACGAGCAGCCCAACAGTTCCGCAGGTATATGGAATCGGACGGAATACCGTTCGCTCGAAGGTTTCGTTTTCGCCCTCACGCCTTTTAACTTCACAGCTATTGCAGGCAATCTTGGGGCTGCCCCTGCATTGCTTGGCAACACGGTGGTTTGGAAGCCAGCCGATAGCCAAATTTATTCGGCAAATGTGATTATGGAGATTTTTGAGGAAGCAGGCTTACCGCCCGGCGTTATCAACCTCATTTATGTGGATGGACCGACGGCAGGTGATGTTATTTTTAAACACCGTGATTTCGCCGGCTTGCATTTTACAGGCAGTACTAAAGTTTTTCAAAACCTTTGGCAAACCATCGGCAATAATATTGCTAATTATGCTTCGTATCCACGCATCGTAGGCGAAACGGGGGGTAAAGATTTCGTAATGGTGCATCCTTCAGCGAATGCGAAGGTGGTGGCTACGGCATTGAGTCGAGGCGCGTTTGAGTATCAAGGTCAAAAATGCTCGGCAGCTTCAAGGGCGTATATCCCTCAGTCGATGTGGGCAGCGGTTGAAAAATATTTAGTTGATGACATCAGAAGTTTCAAAATGGGCAGCACAGAGGATTTTAGCAATTTTATCAATGCTGTGATTGATGAAAAGGCTTTTGATAAAATTAAAAGTTATATTGATGATGTCAAAACATCCGATGAGGCGAGTATATTAATTGGTGGCAATTGCGATAAATCCAAAGGGTATTTCATAGAACCAACGGTGATATTGGCAAGGACCCCTCAGTATCGGACGATGTGCGAGGAGATTTTTGGTCCTGTGCTCTCTATATATGTGTATGCGGATGAAGATTTTGATGCGACTTTGGATATTGTGGACACGTCATCGCCGTATGCTTTGACGGGTTCTATTTTCGCCACTGACCGCTATGCCATCAATCGGGCTTTTGATAAATTGCGCCATGCTGCGGGTAATTTTTATATCAATGATAAACCAACGGGTGCTGTGGTGGGTCAACAGCCCTTCGGCGGTGCAAGGGCAAGTGGTACGAACGATAAAGCCGGTTCAGCCTTGAATCTCTATCGCTGGCTATCTGCCCGAACGATTAAAGAAACGTTTGTGCCACCGACTGATTATCGGTATCCGTTTATGGAGTAATTTTTTAGAGGTTAGATTTTTAGACAATAGATATTAGATATTAGATAAGAGATTAGTGTGATAGTCGTTAGATTTTAGATTCCAGACCGTTAAACTATTGAAAATCAATGATTTAACGGTCTAATATCTAACATCTAAAAATCTAAAGTCTAAAAATCAAGGTAAGTTCAACAAAAAGCCAATCGTGAAATTCGCATCCCAATCAAAGATGAATTGCAGACAATCCGTTCCGTCAGCAATGCCTTTATAAATATTCAAACCCGCTTTGGTTTTAGCATCGCCACCATCTTTATATTTTTCAGGCGCATTCAAAATAGTGAAACGCTCTTTGCCCGTCCGCACTTGTTTAGCTAAGGTAAAAGGCACACCGCCAATAATAAAGCATGTCTTCCTGCGGGCAGCCGGTATTTTCTCTGACAGGCGTTTGACTTCATTGTAAACAGCATCATCAGAAGTATTATTTTGAAAATACTTAGCACCATAAGATTCAAAAGTCTTCACTTGACCGCCTTCCATCCACGATACTTTAGTATTGCCTGAGCCAATATCACACACGAAAGCGTCATTTTCATAATCCTTTGGCAAAGCGCATTTATAGCCTAATTTACCTTCTTGATCGGCTGTTACAGTGTTCACAACGTAGCCCATGTTTTTCAAAAACGCAATGATTTTACCTGTTATTTCTACCTTTTGAGCACCTGAACTGATGACGAAATGTATATCCCGCGGCGACACACCAAAACTCAACATATTGCTGATATAATTTTTCAAACCATCTTTTACATCAGTATCGGATGTCAGTTTTTCATAAACGAGGCTTGCACCGAAGTCTGCTTTTTCTAATTTCCAATTCTTTTGCTGGTCAATCCGGACGATGAACGAGTTGAAACCGCTCGCACCCAATTCAACCACGCCTTTGAGCTTACCATTTACTGGTTCTTTAGCTTTGTAGTCAAAAACAGGGCGATTGGCAGGAGCCGTAGAGGCATTATTTTGTGAATTAGAATTGGTCGGTGCATTCGATTCTACCGAAGGCATTGACTTTGTATCGTCGCCGGCTTGTGGTTGATTGGAAGGCATTGTTTCGGTATTGGTTTGTTTACTGAACTTATCAGTAATACCGGGGAAAAACTTTTTAATGCCAAAGAAAAGACCTAACACAATACCAACAGTAATGAGCAGGCGAGCGAAGGGTGTTAAACGACTCATAGAGTTTTTATTTAAATGATTAAAAAATCTGAATTTTTACTTCGCAATACTACAAGATTTAAGGGATATAAACAAAATTTTTTAACTCTACTTTGGTAGTTTCGGAAAAGTGTTAGGTGCAATGGAACACTGATTTGGCAATTTTATCTAAAAATAGCTTAACTAAACTGTTGAATTATTTAACTTTGACGGTTGCCCTACCCCCCCTCAGTATAAAGTGGGTTTTGGCAGATAATTACTCAATATTTCACCATCGTTTATTCGTTTTAAAACAATCATTATGAAGAACATTGTAACACTCTTTTTGCTCTTTCTATCTATCACTCTTTTCAGCCAAGCCCCATCCTTGAAGCGCGATACGGGCATCCTCAAAGGAGCGTCTTATGAAATCCAAGTGCCAGCCAATTGGAACAAAAAACTGGTCATGTACGCACATGGCTACGAGCTGCCCAATACGCCGCACACCATCATGGGTAAGTTCCCCCTTTTGAATGTATTTTTAGAGAGAGGATTTGCCGTAGCCCGCTCCACATATAGCCGCACGGGCTGGGCATTGCCCGAAGGTGTGGATGATACTGAGGGGTTGCGCCAATTGTTTATTAAAAAATATGGCAAGCCCGATTCAACTTTTATCACAGGGCATTCGATGGGCGGCGGCATAACGGTTGCCACGATTGAAAAATATCCTAAACTCTATGATGGCGGTTTGGCATTGTGTCCGCTTTCGAGCCGTCCTTATGAGCAGATGAAAAATGCCTTCGATTCTTATGTCACTTTCAATGCGCTGTTCCCCGGTTTATTGCCT
>JAYUUR010000295.1:0-4157 GCA_043754475.1 Saprospiraceae bacterium
AAAAATGAAAATCATAACCTTATATATCGCAGCCATTTTTGTTTTGTTGAATCAAAATTTAAATGCTCAAAATAAAATTACAGGCAATATTAAAGATGAACAGACGAAGGAAAATTTAGTGAATGCCGCTGTCTATATTCCCGATTTAAGAGTAGGTGCAACGGCTGATAATGATGGCAATTATGTCTTAGATAATATTCCAAACGGCACTTATTTATTTGAAATCAAGTACATCGGCTATAAAAACATAACAGAACGCATCAAAATTGAAGGTGATAGCCGTCAAGATTTTCTTTTGAATTCAGCCGTTTCGGAGCTTCATGAAGTGATAGTCACTGCCGTTACGCGCTCGACTGAGCTTAAACAAAGTCCGTTGATTATCAAACCTGTTGATAAAAAGCTCCTCAATCAAAATGCTGCCACGAACTTAATTGATGGTTTGAAAAATATACCGGGCGTGAATCAAATCACGACAGGAGCGGCTATTTCAAAGCCGACGATTCGAGGCTTGGGATATAATCGAGTGATTTCTTTGTACGATGGCATTCGTCAAGAAGGGCAACAATGGGGCGATGAGCATGGGATTGAAATAGATGAATATGCCATTGATAGGATAGAAATTGTGAAGGGTCCGGGCAGTTTGATGTATGGTTCGGATGGTATTGCGGGGGTGTTGAATTTTATTTCACCTAAAGCACCTCAAATTGGCAGCATTAAAACACAATTTGTTTCAAATTATCAATCCAATAATAATTTGCTCGGCTATTCATTGTCTAATGCCGGTAATAAAAATGATTTTCAATGGTTGGCGCGGGTGAGTAATAAATGGGCTGGTAATTATCAAAATAAATATGATGGTAAGGTGTATAATTCGGGCTTTAATGAATTGGATGGTGGTCTTTTTATGGGAGTGACTAAAAACTGGGGTTATGCGCATTTTAATATCAATTCATTCAATACAAAGGTCGGAATTACTGAGGGGGATAGGGATAACCTCGGTCATTTTACTTTTCAAAAACCCGATGGGAAAGGTTCACTTGAAGACGCTTCTGCTACAGCCGATGATTTAAAGGGCTATTCAATCGGTTTCCCCTATCAAAACATCAATCATTTGAGGGTGATTTCCAATAATTATTTTGTGCTGTCAAAAGGTACTTTGAATTTTGATTTAGGTTTTCAAAATAATAAAAGGAAGGAATTTGGCGATGTTTTGAACCCTAATGATAAGTCTTTGTATTTTGATTTATCTACTTTCAACTACAATTTGCGCTACAATGTGCAGGAACTGAGGGGCTGGGAAACCTCATTGGGCATGAGCGGAATGCAGCAACGCAACGTGAATAAAGGCTTAGAATTTTTAATACCAGCCTATAATTTATTGGATGTTGGCGGTTTTGTTTTCACTCAAAAGAACTTTGATAAAAAATGGGTGGTGGCAGGTGGTTTGCGTTTCGATAATCGAACAATGAATGCGAAGCAGTTGATTTTAGATAGTTTGGAAAGACCCGTCAGTATTGAAAATACTACAACAGAAGTAAAATTTCAAGGCTTCAAAAAAAATTATAGCAGCTTTTCAGGTAGCTTGGGTTTGACTTATCAAATAGATAAAACGTCTTCTTTAAAATTCAATTTCTCTCAAGGATTTCGAGCACCTAATATTGCTGAAATTAGTTCAAATGGCGTCCACGAAGGTAGTTTTAGATATGAATATGGCAATCCCAATTTGAAATCTGAAATTAGTCATCAATTGGACATTGCCTATTTTTTAAACAGCGACCATGTTACTTTTGAGCTGACGCCCTTTGCTAATTTTATCTCAAATTATATTTTTTCAGAAAAATTAAACAGTGTCAATGGCAGCGGTGATTCCATTCCAAACATTGCTGACCCTGTTCCTGCCTACAAATTTTCACAAGGCAATGCTCAACTTTTGGGCAGTGAAATATACTTGGATATTCATCCGCATCCCTTCGATTGGTTGCATATTGAAAATTCGTTTTCCTTTGTGCAAGCCATTCAAAAAAATCAGCCTGATAGCTCAAAGTATTTACCTTTTATTCCCGCAGCCAAATATAGAGGTGAGCTAAAAGCGCAGTTTAAAAAAGTAGGGAACACCCCCCTCAGTAATGTGTATATAAAATTCGCAATTGACCATTATTTCAAGCAGGGAAAATATTATGCTGCCTTTGGAACGGAGACCGCAACGCCCGCTTATACATTATTGAGTGCTGGCATAGGTGCGGATATTAAGGCATTCAATCGTCCTGATTTTATGAGTATTTTTTTAAGCGGTGAAAATTTGGCTAATTTGGCTTATCAAAATCATTTGAGTCGCTTGAAATATGGACCTGAAAATGTGGCAACAGGTCGGTTAGGCATTTATAATATGGGTAGAAATGTTAGTTTAAAAACCATTTTTAATTTTTAAAAAAGGCTTTTAACAAAAAAATAACACTGATTGGAATAATATTTAAAGGCAATTTGAAAAAACTGTATAAATTTGCATCTTTAAAAATATAAATTTGATTTTTTTGGAAAATAAAACCATATATTTTGGAAAATTCAATAAAACAAATATTTCAGCAATGTTTATTGATTAATTAAAAATAATTGTTTTTTTCTTATAAATCTTTTTTCTTTGCATTTTATTTCAACATATTGATTGGCATGGTTTTCATAAAACCTTGATTATCAATAAAATATAATTTCTTTAACCTTATAAAAGACGACGAAACTATGGCAGCTACTACCGTTCGTTATTCAGATGAAGAACTACAGGAATTCAAAGTACTCATTACAGACAAATTAGTAAAAGCACATCAAGAGGTGGCTTTCTCGCGCGAGCAAATGCTCGAAATCAATGAGAACAGCAGCAATCAACAAAGCGGCGATTGGACTGACGAAAGTTCGAGCCATACCGAAATGGAAATGCTCAATAATTTACTCGGTCGGCAGCAGCAGTTTATCCGCAACCTTGAAAATGCATTAATCCGCGTTCAAAATAAAACGTACGGAATTTGCATGGTTACGGGCAAATTGATTGATAAAAATCGCCTTCGCCTTGTACCTCATGCTACAAAATGCGTCGAAGCTAAAAATTCGCGCCCTGTTCCAAGCACAGCCACTCATGCTGTTTCTGACAGCGTTACTCGTAAGCTTCCTGACGATGAGGCGAATAATGAGCATGACGATGCAGGTGTGCAAAAAGAATTTTTTGATAATGAGTAATTGAAAAAAAAGACAATCCAATAAAAGGCAATTTCGTTTCCACACGAAGTTGCCTTTTTGTTTTTAAAAACTAACTTTGCAGTCATAAATATTAAAAACCATGCATATTCGCCAAATTGTTATTCTATTTTCAATTGTTTGTTTTATAGGCTTTGAAGCTTGTAATAATAATTCCTCTGCAAAGGGCTCAAATACTGAGGGGGGGGCAAGTGCTGCTTTCACTAAACAATTCCCCAAAGCACAAGATGTCACTTGGGATTCATTGGATGTTGGGGTTGTCGCTAACTTTTCTAACGGAAAAGATATTTGCAAAGCATTTTATGATGCTCAAGGTAATTTCCAACATGTCACTATTTTGATGACATTTGAAACGCTTCCTTCTGACATTCAATCTTTTATCAAAAAAAAATATAA
This sequence comes from Saprospiraceae bacterium, assembly GCA_043754475.1. Taxonomy (GTDB): domain Bacteria; phylum Bacteroidota; class Bacteroidia; order Chitinophagales; family Saprospiraceae; genus JAAFJT01. The sequence goes on from JAYUUR010000295.1 coordinate 3,643, forward strand.
ATCAGCCATTGTTGCTATCGCACAATTAGTGAATGATGGGAACAATAAAATGTATCAGGTTGAAATTGAAACCAGTACAGATTATATTTCACTTGAATTTGATGGAAAAGGCAAATTTTTAAAAGAAATAAAACACCCCCTCAGTAATGAAGAGCTTCAGCAACAAGAAGAAGAGGGCGTTGATGAAACTGAGAAATAACGAATGAGAAATCCGACATTGTATATTGCCCCCAGCTCAATTGGTGGAAGAGGTGTTTTCGCAGGCTCGCCTATTCAAAAGGACGATTTGATTGAAATTTGCCCTGTTATTGTCTTGAAAGAAGGTGAAATGGAGTTGCTTGACAAAACCACTCTTTACGATTACTATTTCCTTTGGGGTGACGAACAAACACAATGTGCTTTGGCATTGGGTTTTGGATCACTCTACAATCATTTTGCTCCTTCCAACGCCGATTATTTTATGGATTTTGATCAACAAATCATTGAAATATATGCTGTCAGACATATCAATGCAG
>JAYUUR010000296.1:0-12618 GCA_043754475.1 Saprospiraceae bacterium
CATTAATAAAGGTAAAGAGAGATTCCTCCTGAATGACAAAAACTATGTGTCCTATGTACCTATGTGTCAAAAAAATGTTTCTACAATGTAATACTTTTCAAAAGCACGATTTGATTTTCAGCCCGAGCGAGGTTGTGTTCAGCAAAATCAGTTTTGTAATAAATATCATTGTTCAGATAGTCTGTCAAAAAGCGGAGAGCTTGTACAAAAACGGTGCGTTTAGCCCCAAAAATAAGATTCGCTTTTTCAGAAGGTGTTAAAACGGAACCGAGTTCAGATAAAAAGCCTTCCATGAGGGCTTCAAAATAGGGTAGGCGCATTTCTACCTTCTCCAAATCCGCTTCATCCTCGTCATACTGAGGGGTATAGGTTCTGACCATATCGCCAAAATCAGAGAGCAGTGTACTTGGTTGCAGCGTGTCGAGGTCAATAATACATGCCGCTTTTTGAGTAGTTTTATCAAATAGAATATTGCTTATTTTGGTATCGTTGTGCGTAACGCGCAAGGGTATGTTGTCAATGATTTGACTATAATAATTTATGCGTTCTTCGCTGAAAATCAATGCATTATGCGCTTTTTTCAATCTTTCTTCAGTAGGCTTATTTTTCAATGCCTCTCTAAATTGTTGAGCCCTAAAAGCGGCATTATGAAAATTGGGGATGATGGTATGAATCTTTGAAATATCTAAATCCTCCAAATATTTTAAATATTCACCAAAGGCTTTTGCGGCTTCAAAGGCTTGATTTACATTTTCAACTTTAAGAATCGAGTAGGTATTTTCTATAAAAGGAATCATCCGCCAAAAACCTGTCAAGTTACCCCCCTCAGTATCTTGATAAAAATACTTACCTTTTTTCGTTTTCAAACAAGATAAAATGGCTTTTTCATAGCCTTTTGAGGTTAAATGCTGCCCCACAGTGTCAATATTTTCCATGATTTTTTGAGGCTCAGGGAAAATGCTGGTATTGAGTTTTTGCACAATAAAATGTTTGATTTTATGCTCTTTTTCAAGGCTGACCTTAAAAGTATCATTGATATGTCCCGATTTTAAAACCTCCACATCAAATTGAGACCCCTCAGTATCAAGGAAATTTTGAATAATATTTTGAATGTTTTCTTTCATGAAATATAATTTTTTCAAAAATAAAAAAAAGGTTTACAAAACAAGAATTGTTTCGTGAACCTTTTTTAATAGTCTAAAAATCTAAAGTCTATTTATCTAATTTCTATACAAAATGGATTACTTCGCAGTCGCATGTTGATGCACTTTCCATAAGCCATTTGGATAAGCACCGATGGTTGTCAATGCCCAAAAAGCATTTTGTACCGTTTGTTTATCTTCTTGATAAGTGATGCCATACCATTGATCGCGCGTAGTCATCACCGTCAAATCGGCGATTTTTTGTTCAATAAGTGTATTGGCAATTTTAGGAATATAGAACTCAGCCGTTGAGTTGTCCTGATTCTCTTTTACAAAATCAACGAACATCTTGCGCGTCAATTCAAATACTGAGGGGTGGAAACCCCAAAAATTCATTGAAACGATGGTGTCTTCTGACAAATGAACGCGTTTATCATCTTCATGGTAATAGATTTGCTCATCTTTTTCGTCGCGATTAATTTTAATGCGCTCAGTGACGGCTGTCAAATGATTTTTATCGTTGACTTCGCAAACACCTCTGCTGACCGAACCGTTTTCAGAAAGCGTATTTTTCAATAAATAACCGACCATGCCACTATGCGAAGGAGTGCAACAATCGGTTAAGAAATCCGCCATTTTTTGAAATGCAGAAAAACCATAAAAATCGTCGGCATTAATGACGAGGAAAGGCTCTTTAATCAAATCTTTAGCCACGAGCATAGCATGACCTGTACCCCAAGGTTTTTTTCTTTCAGGAAATTTATGGATGCCTTCAATCGGGGAATCTAATTCTTGAAAAGCATATTCAACCTTGATTTTATCATCAAATTTGCCTGCAAATTTTTCTTTAAAATCTTGCTCAATGCTTTTACGGATAACAATAACGACCTTACCAAAGCCTGCTCTAATAGCATCGAAAATGGAATATTCGATGATAGCTTCACCAGCAGGACCTACTGAATCTGCTTGTTTTAAACCGCCATAACGGCTACCAATACCTGCTGCGAGGATTAAAAGGGTTGGTTTCATGTAATTAATTATAGTTTAGTTTTGTTAAAAGACTTTAAAAATCTTCTGAAGCCTTAAAGTGAAATAAATTTTTTATGAAGTTGTGACTTTGATATTTTATACTCGTTCAATGTGATAATGACTACAAAGTACAAGCGTTTTTTCCATAATATCAAGGTTAGAAATCAAATTATTAAAAAAAACATAAAAATTAAATTTTAAGAACGACTCATTTTTAAGGTCATTTCAAAATATAATTTTAAAAATTGCAAATTTTGAATACAAATAATCTGAAATTGCAGAAATAGGAAATAATATTTTTATTTATGATTCAATATTTTTATATAATTTTTTAAAATTATACCTATTAAATTCTGCCATAATCCCCTCAAATATATTTTACGGAAAAGGCAGCCCTGTGACTGCCTTAAACAACGATTATTCCAATATTACTTTTTGACGCATTTATTTAACAAAAGGCACGCATTTTCTTTTCTTTTATTTCATTTCAGCATAATATTTAAAAAAATATGGGATGGTTTCTATCCCTTTATAAAAATTGAACAAACCATAATGCTCATTGGGCGAGTGCAAAGCATCTGAGTCCAAGCCAAAGCCCATCAAAATACATTTCACTTTCAAAACCTCTTCAAAAAGGGATACTATCGGTATCGAACCGCCTTCGCGCTTCGGGATTGGTGCTTTGCCAAAAGTCTTTTCCATCGCCCTGTGAGCTGCTTTATATTCAACGGTATCGGTCGGTGTAACGGCAGGTTGCCCCCCGTGATGCGGCTCAACCTTCACTTTTACTGAGGGGGGTGCTATTTTTTTGAAATGCGTTTCAAACAATTTGTATATTTTTTGATTGTCTTGATTCGGCACTAAGCGCATCGAAATTTTAGCATTGGCTTTTGAAGGCAGCACCGTTTTTGCACCTGCACCCATGTAACCACCCCAAATACCATTCACATCCAAAGTTGGGCGAGTGGAGGTGCGTTCCATCGTCGTGTAGCCGTGTTCGCCTTCAATATCGTTGATTTCAAGGTCTTTTTTATACTTTTGGAGGTCAAAAGGGGCTTTATCCATTTCTGCTCGCTCTGCTAAACTCACTTCTTCCACGTCATCATAAAATTCTGGAATGGTGATTCTGCCTGCTTCGTCATGTAACGAAGCAATCATTTCACTCAAAATATTGATTGGATTTGCTACTGCACCACCGTACACGCCTGAATGTAAATCACGATTCGCACCGGTCACTTCCACTTCAAGGTACGTGAGACCCCTCAGTCCAGTCGTGATAGAAGGCACATCATTGGCAATAATAGACGTATCAGATATGAGAATGACATCGCAAGCCAGTTTTTCCATATTTTCTTTACAAAATTTACCTAAACTGGGTGACCCTACTTCCTCTTCGCCTTCAATCATAAACTTGACATTGCAAGGCAAATTACCCGTTTTTATCATGCCTTCAACCGCTTTGACGTGCATATAAAATTGCCCTTTATCGTCGCAACTGCCGCGTGCAAAAATGGCACCTTCAGGATGCACATCCGTAATTTTGATGACGGGCTCAAACGCTGGAGAATGCCATAATTCGATGGGGTCGGCGGGCTGTACATCGTAGTGACCATACACTAAAACGGTGGGCAATTTTTTATCAATTATCTTTTCCGCATACACAACGGGGTAGCCATCAGTTGAGCATATTTCAGCTTTATCCACCCCTGCTTCTTCGAGGCGAGTTTTCACAATCTCAGCCATTCGGAGCATCTCATCTTTCTGTTTAGGATCGGCTGATACTGAGGGGATACGCAACATATCCAACAATTCATCTAAAAAACGTTGTTTGTTTTGATTCAGATAGGCTTGTACTTTTTCCATTTTAAAGTTTATAAATATTACGAAATCAATGATTTATATAGTATTATTTTTATTAAATCGTTTTTACATTATAATATTTTTCCAACAATTCCCCCAACGATTTTTCATCTAAATCCAATTTCAATCTGCCTTGATGTGCTATCGAAATTTTGCCTGTTTCTTCTGAAACGATGAAGGCTGTGGCATTTGCCGTTTCGGTAATTCCGAGGGCTGCGCGGTGTCTTAGTCCAGCTTCTTGAGGCAAATCGGGACTTTCACTGAGGGGTAAAACGCTGCTGGCGGCGTGTATTTTATTGTTTGAAATAATGATAGCACCATCGTGTAAGGGACTTTCTTTATTAAAAATACTCAATATAAGACTTTTACTAATTTTAGCATCCATCGTTACGCCTGATTCGGCAACATTCACCATGGTTGAGTTATTGGCTAAGACGATAAGTGCACCTGTTCCAGCAGCACTCAATGCTAATATAGCTAATTTTAATTCATTGATTTCCAATGAGTTATCAATTTTATTGTCAGTTAAAGGATTGATGAAGTTCAGACGCCCCCTCAGTGTTTGATTGCCAATGATTAATAAAAAACGCCTCAGTTCAGGTTGAAAAACAATAGCAATCACCAATACCCCTACGCTCACAAATTGCCCTAAAATCATGGACAAAAGTTCCATTTTCAACGCTTTTACCAACCACCAAATCGTATAAAGCAAGACCACACCTACAAATATATTGAACGCCACCGACCCCCTCAGTAATCGGTACACTTGATAAATCAAATAACCCACTACGAGGATGTCTAATAAATCCCAAAACCGAAAATTTAAAAAGCCAAGATCCATTTTTTTTAGTGAAAAGTGAATAGTGAAAAGTGAAAGTTTGAAATAAAATTGAGAGTTTAAAATGAAGTTGTAAGCAATGCGAATAATGGGTTGAAAATGCCTTAGGCATATAATATTGGTAGAAAATAGACAGAAAGTTGTCTCAAGTCCCATAGGGACGGCATATATAATCGTCAGTATATCGTGGCTACGCCACTTTCGAGGTGTTTATAATTTGTTTTCTACCAATATCTCATGCCTAAGGCATTTTCAACCCATTATTCGCATAAGCACTAATTCATGCATTACTGTTCAACTTTTCACTTTTCACTTTTCACTAAATTTAACGCCCATATTGTAGAACATAAACGCCAAAATATCCGCACTTTCTTCAATAGCTTTAGATGTCGGCTTACCTGCACCATGACCTGCTGAGGTTTCGATGCGAATCAAAGCGGGTGTTGTGCCGATGTGATTCTCTTGCAAAGTTGCTGCAAATTTGAAGGAATGGGCTGGCACTACGCGGTCGTCGTGGTCGCCAGTGGTAATCATGGTTGCAGGATATTTGGCTTTTTTGACGTTGTGCAAAGGGGAATATTTGTAGAGATATTTGAATTCTTTTTCATTTTCACTCAACCCATAATCCACTGACCACGCCCTGCCAATCGTGAATTTATCGTAGCGCAACATATCCAAAACGCCCACCGCCGGAAACGCTACCTTGAAAAGTTCAGGTCGCTGAGTCATACACGCACCTACGAGCAAGCCGCCGTTTGAGCCGCCTTGAATTGCCAAATAATCTTTGGATGTATATTTTTCTTTAATCAAATACTCGGCAGCCGCTATAAAGTCGTCAAAAACATTTTGTTTTCGTTCTTTAGTGCCTGATTTATGCCATTCTTCTCCAAATTCACCGCCGCCACGAAGGTTAGCAACGGCAAAAACGCCACCCATTTCTAAGAGCATGGCGCGAGTAATAGCGAATTGCGGTTGTTGACTAATATTGAAACCGCCGTAGCCATAAAGCAGAGTAGGGTTCTTGCCGTTCAGTTTGACACCTTTTTTATAGGTGATAAACATGGGCACTTTCGTCCCGTCTTTGGAAGTGTACCATATTTGTTTTGTCTCGTAATCCGCACTTTTAAAATCCACTTTAGGGGCTTTAAATAGTTTGGATTGCATAGTTTTTAAGTCCAATTCGAAGATAGAATTCGGCGTTATGTAGCTTGAAAATGAATAAAATGCTTGATTATCATCGCGTTTTCCACTAATTCCGCCTGTTGTGCCGATGCCCGGGAGTTTCAATTCATTTAAAAATTTACCTGTCAAATCATAAAATTTTACCTTGCTGGCAGCATTGTGCAACCAAGTAGTTTGTAACTTTCCACCGACAATACCTGCGCTTTGCAACACATCATTTTTATCTTCGGGCACTATTTCTTTCCAATTTTTTTCTTCGGGCGTCGCGATATTGACGGCGATAATGCGACTTTTAGGTGCTTTGTAATTCGTTTCGATAAAAATCCAATCGCCATCGTTGTCAATCACTTGCCAATCTTTTTCAAAATTATCGGCAATTTTTACAAAGCCCGCATTGGGATTTTTCATATCTTTAATCAAGAGCATATTGCCGCTTGTGCCCTCGCTTACGTTTAGAGCGACGAACCGTTCATCGTCGGTTACACTTGAATAATGATTACGTTTGGGATTGTTTTTATCTTCATAAACGAGTTCATCAGCAGTTTGAGCAGTGCCAATTTTATGAAAGTAAACGGTGTGATTGAGCAGTGCGCCCTTGAGTTCCTGCCCTTTTTGAGGTTCAGGATAGCGGCTGTAATAAAATCCATCGCCGACCCATTGAATGCCACTGAATTTGACCCAATCAATCATATCTGTTAGCGTTTCGCCCGTTTTTAAGTCTTTAACATGGACAGTTTGCCAATCAGACCCCGCTTTGGCAAGTTGATAAGCCAATTTATCGCCGTTTTTATTGAAAGAAATAGCACCCAAAGCCACTGTTCCTTCCTTAGAAAGGGTGTTGGGGTCAAGGACTACTGAGGGGGTGCCGTTCAAATCATCTTGCACATATAATATAGATTGATTTTGCAAACCGCTGTTTTTATAGAAATAATACTTGCCGCCCTCCTTGAAAGGCGAGCCGAATTTCTCATAATTCCATATTTTTTCAAGGCGGTCTCTGATTTTACCTCTGAAAGGAATTTTTTCTAAATAGCTAAAAGTAGCGGCATTTTGAGACTTTACCCATGCTTTGGTTTCTTCGGAATTATCGTCTTCGAGCCAACGGTACGGGTCGGCGACTTTAGTGCCGAAATAATCGTCAGATACTGAGGGGTCTTTCCGAGTGGTCGGAACTTTGATGGGTTCAGTCATAACTTGAGCTTGAATTTGGGTAGTTATTACGGATAAAAATCCGAAAGAGATGATGGCTAAAACATACTTTTTTGTTTTCATAATAAACAGTTGTATTATTATTTTAAATTTGCGTTATAATTAAATTAAAAAGTGAATTCACAATTGTAAAGCTATTTTTCAACATGACATTAAAATCAGCGTCCAAGATATTATTTTTCTGCCTTTTTCTTTTCAATTTTCAAAAAACTTATGCGCAGGAGTTTGAAACCAATATGCGGAAGGCTTATCTTTTGCTGACCATCGCCCAAGAGCGGGATAGGCAAGCTTTGGAAATATTGGATGAAATAAAAACAAAGCGGATTCGCAATGAAGAAGACATCATTGATGCCCAAGAGAACCCTAAAAGTATTACAAAAAAGGATAAAGAAAAGTTGACTAATCAGCTTAAAATGTATAAAAAGCAAGAAGCTGATGCCTTGAAAAATAGGCGAGAAGCGGCGGCTTTCCTGACTGAAATCACAGAACTGATTAAAGCCAATGAAAAGAAACGAGCCAAGTATATTGCTGTATATGAAAAGAAAAATGGCAGTTTTGATTACATAAAATCAATTGAAAACCCCGTAGTTAACACTCAAACGCCTCTACAAGATAGCGCAAGTACCCTTCAATCTGACACTCAAGCGAGTGATAAAGTCGCTGGTTTAGAAACTGACCCTAATAACTCACCCGTAGTGATAGATTCAAAATCAGGGAATGTGAATGAAGGTAAAAAAAATGATAAACCGAGGAAAGGCACATCTGGTACGCCTACGAATCAACCTCGAAAATATGACTCCAAACTGGATGTCATGCTCAATCCACCGGCGGCGGATTGTAAATTGGCGTTTGATGGAGTTGATAAATTTACGCAACGTAAAAAGAAGGAAACCATGCCGCAAATCCTGTTTCGGCATACTGAAGATTTCATGAAACCGACCATGAAAGACAAGGACTATATCAATTGTGAAGCGATGGCATCGCGTGTGCAAGGTGGGTTTTATTATCTCAACCTGACTTTTACGATTATGACAAAAGATGCTCAAAAATCTTTTGGCTTCTTAGATAGGGGAACGCTCTTCGTTTTCAAACTCATCAATAGCAAAATTATTACGCTGACCAATACCAAAACCGATATTGGTATAGTAGATGCGAATAACGGCACAACGACTTATCGGGCTCAATTGCAAATGCAAAATGGCGATGCAAAAGCATTGACGGATACTGAATTGGATGTGGTGCGCGTGGCATGGAGCGCAGGGTATGAAGATTATGAAATTTATTATATGGATGTTTTGATGAATTTGTTTAAATGTCTTGATAAAGAAAATAAATGATTAACTATAAAATACAAAACGTTGATATTGAATCCGTTGCGTTGCTTTCAGACGTAGCTATCCACGCCTATACCGACCATTATTTGCACCTTTGGAAAAATAATAATGCTGATTGGTACATCAATAAATGCTTCACAATTGAGGTCTTGACCGCTGAATTAAATGACCCAAACAATGTTTTTTATATTGTTTTTGAGAATCAGAAGCCGCTGGGTTTTTTTAAAATAGTTTTAAACAACCCCCTCCTGCCACACTCCGTTCGCAGTGACAAGGATGGCATTTCTGAGGAAAACGCGCTCTATCTGGAGCGTGTATATTTCATAAAAGAAGCAGTGGGAAAAGGATTAGGTGAAATAGCTTTCAATTTTGCATTGGATACAGCTCGCCGATTGAATAAAAAAATAATATGGTTGACTGCGATGGATTCAAGTATAAAACCGATTGCAGCCTATAAAAGAATGGGATTTGAAATCTGTGGAACTAAAGAATTGGATTTTGAATGCATTAAAGATGAGTTGCGAGGTATGGTAATTATGAAGAAAACGCTTTAATGTGTTAAATTACTAATTTGATTTTACCGTTTATACAGTCAAACTAACCGTTTATACAGTGGGCATTAATATTTAGTATTAGTGATGTAAATTTGTAGTACAATTATTTCATGTAGAATGACAGCCTTCAAAAAACTAAAATTTATAATTTATTGCCCTGTGCAACCTCAATGTCATGCTGCCCGATTGAAAAACAATATTTGTTAATCCTTGCGGCAAATTAAAATCACATGTATTAATTTTCGACGTAGTGCTAATCATTAAAACCTGACATCCTTCCAGATTGTCAGGTTTTTTTTATGATTTTTTTTTAATTTTGTAAAAATATTAGGACAATTTCAATAACGAAAAACAAACACCTCTTTATGTCGCCTTTATACGTCGCTTTCCTGCTCGTGGCAAGTATCAGTGCCATCATCCTTTTCAGTGCCAAGTTGAAATTCAACACCTTTTTTGTTTTATTAGTGGTTGCCGCAGTAATAGGTTTAGCGGCTGGCATGGATGGTGATGCCTTGATAAAAGCCCTCAAACAAGGCTTCGGCTCTACCTTAGAAAAAATCGGTTTGCTCATTATTTTTGGCACGACACTCGGTGTTTTGCTTGAAAAATCAGGCGCAACGTTGAGTTTAGCCCGCTATATTTTATCTAAAACAGGAGAGAAACGAACGCCTTTAGCCGTGGTTTTGATGGGTTTCCTCATCGGATTGCCTATATTTTGCGATTCGGGATTCGTGGTGCTGATTGGTTTAGTGATGTCCTTATCGGCTCGTATGCCTAAAGCCCATGTCTTTTTAGTGGGATGTTTGGCATCAGCATTATATTCGGTGCATTGCTTGGTGCCACCGCATCCGGGCATCACAGCTGCTGCTGGGATTATGAAAGTGGATATTGGTCAAGCAATTCTGATGGGTTTTGTAGTGTCAATTCCGCCAACCATCGTCGGATATTTTTGGTCAAAAAGAATAAATCGACAATTGGGTTTTGAATTGGCAATTGAAGATAGGGTAGAAAGAGAGGATTTAGGTACGCTACCATCACCTTTTTTATCTTTCCTCCCGATCATCACACCCATAGTTTTGATTTCAATTAAATCATTGACTTCGTTAACAACCGAAACAACTACCCCCTCAGTAATTTTACTCCTCGCGATGACAAATAAGGTCATTTCCTTCATCGGAGAGCCAATGATTGCTCTTTTTATAGGCATTTTGATGACTTTTCCTTTGATAAAAACACTATCTCGCTCTAAAGTGAATGAATTGCTTGATACCGCTATCGACAAATCGGGAAGTATTTTAGCAGTGATAGCAGCGGGTGGTGCATTTGGGGCAGTCATTCAAGGGATGGAATTGGGTAAAGTCTTCGGCGATAGCTTTGCTGCATCGGGTTTGGGTTTATTTATTCCATTTGCTTTAGCAGCGATATTTAAAACGGCTCAAGGCAGTTCGACTGTAGCAGTAATTTCTACAGCAAGTATTGTTGCGCCTCTGCTACCGTCTTTGGGTTTTACAGATAGCAATACTTTATACGCCTTGATGGCTGCAGGTGCAGGGTCGATGGTTTTTTCTCATACGAATGACGCTTACTTTTGGGTCATTTCTAAATTTTCTAAAATTGATACAGCTTCTACCTTAAAACTCCAAGGTACTATGTCCGCATTGATGGGCATTACGGCATTTCTCACAATTTTAATATGGGTTTTTGTTAAACATTTGTTGGTATGAAAATACTTATAGCTTGCGATAGTTTTAAAGACGCCCTGCCTGCTCAAGCGGTGTGTGAAGCCATTGAACGGGGTTTGCGCAAAGGCATTGACTCTTTGAAAAATTCAAATAAGAAGGCATTTGAAATACATCAATTTCCATTAGCAGATGGTGGAGAAGGCACTTTTGATATTCTAAAAAAACATTTGAATTTAAAAAAAATAGAAATCACGGTCAATGATCCACTCTTTCGACCTCAAAAAGCCTTTTATGGCATCACTCAGAACCTTGAATCACCGATTGCTTTTATCGAAATGGCTCAAGCGGCCGGTTTGCAATTGTTGACAACCGATGAACGCAATCCGATGAAAACCACCACTTTCGGCGTAGGAGAAATGATACTTGCCGCTATAAAAAACGGCGCAAAAGAAATCGTATTGGCTATAGGTGGCTCTGCGACGAACGATGCCGGTATGGGCATGGCTGCGGCGTTGGGCTATCAGTTTTTAGATGAAGATGAAAAACCTTTTTCACCCATTGGCGAAAATTTGATAAAAGTACACCATATAATACCACCATCTGACTTCCTAACTTTCCCATCTACTCGCGTGATATGCGATGTAACCAATCCCTTGTTTGGGCGCAACGGTGCAGCACACGTATATGCCCGACAAAAAGGCGCGACTGATAACGATATTCAAGCATTGGACGATGGATTGAAACATTTTTCAAAAGTTATTGAAAAGATGACCCCCTCAGTATTTCACTCAAATTTGATAGATAAAGACAACTTAATAACGCTTATTGCAGGTGCCGGTGCAGCAGGTGGTTTGGGTTTTGGCGCAATGGTTTTTCTAAATGCTGAATTGCAAAGCGGTATAGATGTGATATTGAATTTGACGCATTTTGATGATCTTTTAAAACAACACCAGTTTAATTGGATTATCACAGGAGAAGGTAAATTGGATAGCCAAACGGCTCATGGTAAGGTCGTTCAAGGTGTGGCTTGTCGTGCTCGGCACCATCATGTTTCGGTTATTGCTCTTTGTGGCTCATTGGATATGCCTATCTCCAATTCGGATGACGAAACGCATTTTTTATTAGATGATTGGGGCATTACTGCCGCTTTTTCCATTAATCCTCAATTGGTTTCCCTACAAGATGCTTTGGCTGCTACATCAGAGAATTTGGAAAGTGTGGCTTTTAATGTGATGCGGTTGTTGGGGGTGTAATGGGACACTGATTAGGCTGATGCGACTGATTTTCACTGATTGACGTTTTCCCCCCAACCCCCGAAGGGGGAGCCGATTTGTGGTAAAATGAACACAGTTATTTTTACATGGTAATGCCTTAGTAAACAATTCATATACACTTGGAAAATGCTTAGTAGTTTGAAAAAGAACAAATTTTTAAGTACTTCCAAACGACTCCCCCTCCGGGGGTTGGGGGAAAACATCATTCAAAACACGTAATTTTAATTTTAAAACAACACTCATTTCCTAATAAAAAAATCGCTGCAACACCTCCAGCGATTTTTTTTTAAAATTATTTACGAATATTTTCGTAAACCATGCAACGCTAAAATTTATAGCTTGTCTATCTACTTATCAATCAAATTTATGCCATCTAAATTAAAATTAATATTCCTTAAACTTACACTTAAAACAAACCTTAGCAATGAAAAAGCTTTTTCCGTTATCCTCTTATTTAACTGAAAACTTCATCACCCGACTTTTTAAAAATATTCAACTAACTTTTAAGCACCCC
>JAYUUR010000297.1:0-4133 GCA_043754475.1 Saprospiraceae bacterium
AAAATCTTCGATTTTCAGAGCAATTATCTCATTTTGACCCTCGTAGGGTTTATCCCGAATTTGTATTTAAAATAAAATGATTTTACGGCAATTGTTTTCCAAGCGACAATAAATTGGCGAATAAGCGATACGCACCCGGTACGCCCGCCGGCAACTGACGGAAAAAAGAATAGCCCGTATAAATAAAATAGCCTTTTTCTACTTTGGCTATCACCAATCCACCATCTTCTTTCTTTTCGCCCACATCATTACAGCTCAAAATAGCGTCGTATTGATTATCCCATTCGCTCAAAAAGTACAAGCCACGCTCTTGAACCCAGCCCTCAAAATCTTTTTTAGTAATTTTATTGGGTGTATTTAAAACAGCATGTTCAGGCTTTAATATGCGAATATCAGCATCCTCTTCGCTCGTTCTGCCCCGTCCGAGTTTGAATGGATAAGGTCCAAATTGGGGGAGTAATAAATCACGACCGTTTGTATTGTATTGAACGACGAGCGAGCCACCATTTTTTACATAATCCATCAGTTTTTCATTCTGAAACTTTAATTTCTCTTTCGTATTGTAGGCTCTGATACCCATGACGATAGCATCGAATCGGCGCAACCCCTCAGTATTTTGGAAATCATGGTCACCCAAGAGCGTTACTTTATAACCAATTTGCTCCAAGCAAGCGGGCATTTCATCACCTGCCCCCATGAAATAACCAATATTATTGCCCCGTTTTTCTATATTGAGTTTAACAATTTTAGCCTCAGCTGGTTTTAAAACAGTTTGTGTCGGGATATGATCATACTCAATCAGTTTAACTGATTTGGTTATGACCGGTTGATATTGCACATCATTATCCATCACAGCCATTTTAGGCAACATTAAAACCTGCGCTTTAATCACTGCTTCGCTTTCGCCTTGTGTCGGGAATAATCTATAAGTTAAAATTTTCTCTTCACCTTTTATTTTCAGAGCAAAATCTAAAGCTTCGGGCTCTAATTTCCAACCTTTAGGCACTTGCGGTTTTAAAATGCCTTTTACATTATCGGCTCCTGCTTTTACCACAAAGCTCACGTCTTTAGGCTCACTATCATGAAAAACATAGACTTTCTCTACTAAATTCACAAATACTGAGGGGGTCACTTCTACAGGGCGATAAACTTCCCCTTTCGCCGGATTGCCAAAACGATACACTATGGGCATCCGATATATGATGTTTTGGTCGCCTATCGTCACTGCAAACTCTGCTTCGAGGCTGCGAGGTGTTTCGGGCAACCCCCTCAGTATTTGGTCTTCTACATTGTACAATCCTATAGTACCTGCTTTTTCAAGCCAATAAGGTGTGGTTGTAACAGTATTCAAATCTATTAAAACATTATATTTCAATGTTTTAGAAATATTATTTTTTAAATCAGCCGTGAAACTCGAATCCACTGAAGTTGCCCAAGTGCCTTTAGGTGCTGTTTTTTGTAAGATTTTAACATTCTTTAATGTAATAGGCACATCAGACCGATTGATGACCTCCATATTAATATCAACTTTATTATTTTGAGTAACAGCATAATCTTTTGCTACTGCTTCAATATACAAACCTGTACACCATTGAATCACTTTATCAATTTCAACCGATTTTTTATCTTTCCACGTTCCGGCAGGCAATGCTTGAATCATTTTACGAACTTTCAACAAATCAGTAATACTGGCAGCAGGATTATCGAATTGAAAATTTTTAGTGATGTCTGCTAACATTTTACCAATTGGTTCGCCGCCTTCTACGCGTGTCCATGTGGTATTAATGCCTTCAAAGGGGTCTTTGGTCGGCTTGATTTCGCCTTTCGCTACTTTTATGACACTTAAAAATTCAGGATTCGCACCGCGTGAGCTCAACGTACCCATTGCTTGACAACGGTGCATCGAACGGCTTTCGGCAGCAATTTCATCGTTGGATTTTCCGCGCGTAGGCAAATAAACCCCTGCATCGAACTTGACAAATTTCTCTCGTTCAGCCACTTTGTTGAAAGTATCTTGATTGCCATAAAACCACCATGTTTGATTGCAAAACAAGCGTTTGGGCTGCCAAGCCTTAAAATACTTCAATTGTTCAGGATATACTGAGGGGTCGCCCGCCTTATCAAATGCTTCGCTGCTCAATATGGCTGAGCCTGTATGATGCCCGTGAGTGTCGAAAGACGTATCAATGGAAAAGCGATTGATGACAATATCAGGTTGCACTTTACGCATTGCCCAAACAACATCGGATAGCACCTCATTTTTATTCCACATTCTAAAAGTTTCCGCCGGGCTTTTTGAAAAACCAAAATCATTGGCGCGGGTAAACATCTGCTTACCGCCGTCAACCGAGCGCGCCATCAAAAGCTCTTGCGTCCTCAAAGCACCGAGCATTTCTTGCAATTCGTTGCCAATGAGGTTTTGCCCACCATCGCCGCGCGTGATAGAGAGGTAGGTAATATCAATATGTCTGGCATTGGCGAAATATGAAATCATGCGCGTATTTTCATCGTCGGGATGCGCTGCCACGTAGAGAACCGAGCCAAGCGTCTGCAATTTTTTCAAAGCATCATAAATGTCAGCCGAATTGGGTTTTTTAGGTGCGCCCTGAGCCAATAATACTGAGGGGGTCATGAAGGAATTAAAAATAAATAACGAAGCAATTAAAATGGGAAGTCTCATTTTACGGTATTAAAAGTTGAGTTAAATAATGATTTTCAATGAATGATGTCCTTTATCTGTTTTAAACACAGCGTTCTTGCTCAGTTTTTGAGATGACAAAAATACAATAAAGGAATTGATAAATTATCAGGTGGGCATTGAAATTAGATGTAAGGCGTATGTGGTGATTGGTGTGGAGAATAGATTTGTTGCGATGTTGTGTAATTGGAATACAGATAACACAGATTAAACAGATCACTTCATCACCGTAAAATCCCCCCCAATAACCCCTTTTTCACCATTAGAATACTCCGCTTCTATCACATAAACAAAAGTGTCCGTTTCGACGGGTCTGCCATTGATTAGACCATCCCATATGTCTATACCTTGATTCAATGAAACAGATGGTTGAATTCGAAACGTTTTCTTTTCTTTGCCAAGACGAATCTTGATATGACCCTGGGAAGCCATCGAAAACGTACAATGTATCATTAGTCAAAAATGCTCTTATATATCTTTGTTCTGGCAAATAAATATTTATTTCTCGTTCCTTATCAATAGTTTATAAAAAATTATTGTGTTTGAATAGATTTCAAAGTCATTCTAATATTCCAATCAATTGCCATGACAAGAGGGAAATTATAATCATTCAAAACCAAAACAACTTTAGTTTTACTTGTTCCTTCTCTTGCACCTAAAACGACTGCTGCATTCTTTTTAGCCCCATTGTGGAAGTAACTATAATCACGCAACATCACCTTTTTGAAGGTGGTAGCGGTGGTTTCTGCATTGGTTTTGACATTCGTTTCTCCACCATTTAGCAGCTCGTTAAAAGCTTTTTTGGGAAAAAAGAGAGCTGTTTGATTTGACCATTGCGCTTTCGCACCATTTTTAAGGTCGCTTACGAGCGTAGGCGCATTATCGAGTGCTGCACGACTCATCGTAACAGTTCCTTTTTTACCATTGCTGGCTGCCCAATCTAAGGTAACGCCTTCGCTATTCATGGTTTTGACCGTGAAAACAAGGTCATACACGATGTGTTTTTTGTCAGTAGAAGCGTTGACTTCGTAAGTGAGTTTTGAACCGGCAGCGATGCCCAACGAATTTTGAGCAGTCAAAACGAAAGATGCGGTTAAGAAAAAAACTGTAAAAATGCTTTTAATCATGTTCAGGAATTTGAGATAATTTAAAACGGTTTGTTATAGTGGAAATAGCGCAGGGGCGATGAAATAAAAATTTCATGCTCCAAAACTATACTTAAAATTTGTATTTGTAAATAAAAATTCTGTGGTTTTACCCGTTTTAGGCATTAATTAAAATAAAATACCGCCAAATGGGTATAACACATTTGGCGGTATTACTTATTATTTTTAAAAAATTATTTTAATCTTTTATCAAAATATGGTTTCAACACTTTTTTATCTAAGATGACGAAAAACAAAATGATGTTAAAAATTAAAAAACCATATGCCCA
>JAYUUR010000298.1:0-12514 GCA_043754475.1 Saprospiraceae bacterium
AATATCCTGTACATTCTCACTAAAACCGTTGAGGTATTCCGCAAAATTAGCATTGATGGCTTTCGGATCATTCAACAATTTTTTCAAAGTATAAGGCGATGTATTGTAAAACGCCAAACCCGAGCCGTGTTGCTCGCTGGTGAGCAATCCCGAAAGGTTATCAATTTGACCTTTGAATTGCTCATACGTTGCCAACACTTTTTCTTTGGAAGGTTCAAGAGCCAAATCCAACCGCCGCAAAACGGTCATAGGCAAAATCACATCTTGATATTGATTTTCGAGGTATTTATTAATCAACACATCATCGGCAACCGTCCAAATAAAGTTGATAATAGGTTGTAAGCTTTGAGTATTCATAAAGGCAAATATCTTTAGTTTGATTAATAACAACAAGGTTTCCCCTAAACTGAATGGATAGAGCGGGGTCAAAATTAAGAAAAAATCAATATATCGGATAGGTAAATTTGGAAAGGGTAGGCGAGGACTTGATATGCGCACATCAAGGTTGAACCAGAAAAACGGTTATGAAATAAGAATAAATGTAATGGCTAAAAAATAGAAAAGCCGTTTCCGCATATTATCGGGAACGGCTTTTCGATTTATGGAAGGTAAAATTTAGACAAATTTTTTTCAGGTAATTTTCTGCTGAGTACCAGAATCTAAAGGCTCTTTTTTTTCATCATTCTTTTTTTCATCTTCCTCTTTTGAGAACACATAGTAGAGGATATAACTCAAAATAAAAGCACCGGCAACGCCTAAAAGCACTTTCCAATTTACCCAACTTTTAGGTTGAATATACCCATATTGTCCGAAATTCGGGATTTGACATTCCATTTTTTAAAGTTTTAATTTTTTAATAGATAAAAGTGTTTTATATTATATATATAACGTTATTTTAAATATTAAGTTGTGCTCATCGTTTAAATGTTTTGATCGTTTTGGCATCAATAAATTGATAACCATAGTCATAACAAAATAGGAGAGGAGAGTGTGAATCTGCTTGTTGTTCAAAACCAGTACAAGTATTCAAAGTAAAACCCTCCTTTATTAAACTGTCAACCAGTAATTGTTTATCGCAATTGTCTTTCAATAATTTTCGGTTTTTCATTAAAACCGTATGGGTTTCTTTAGCCACTATATCCTCCCGTTTACGCTGATGGTACTCCGCCATCACCTTTTGATTGTTCTGCTTATTCTTACACTTCAGAGAACAAAACTTCTGATCTGACCGCTTAGGAGAAAAGCGATTTTGACATTGATTACAATTTTTCAAAAATTCCATTATTTAGTTGTTTTATTAGATTTTAATCGCTTTACACGCTTATAATCGTTTAGAAACGATTATAAGCGTGTGATTAATTGATTATAAACGATTAAAGCGGATAGAAATTTCAAAAAGAATAAAATTATTGTTAACTTTTTTTAATATAGTCGATTTAAGAATAGATTAAATATAGAAATTTTTAAAAATGAAAGCAGATTTAGACACCACATTTTAGGATAAAATGTGGTGTTCTCTTCGAGAAATGTGGGAAAATTCCTATGTAGAGTATTAGAAGAAGCTGCTGTTTGAATATGAATTTCAAACACCACATTTTAGGGTGAAACGTGGTATATTCTTGAAAATTATGAGAGTATACTCGAAACTATTCATTGATAGATTTAAGGTTCGCTTCTTGGAGGAATAGCTAAAGCAATTATTTATTTAATTAATTATTTATTTGGATGAATAAAAATATTATCCTACATTTGTTTATCAAAGTCAAATATAGACTTGCATTATTAACCCTTAATTGACCTTTTGAATAACACAATTCCTACGTCTCATTTTTTTTGACACATACACAAGGTTTAATATGCTACGTATTAACGATTTTTGATTCTTCCCAGCATTGAGAAGAAAATATAACTTTATTTTAACCACTCAAAATTATTAAAAACCTCATTACATTAAAAATGTATGTTAGCAATCAATAAAACATCAATCACATTAGCACTTTTACTCATTTTAGCAACAACTTATATTGGGACACAAGCCCAGTTGCAGTCCAAAACGGGTTTTGTGATTATAACCGAATTATACAACGGGTTTGAGATGAAAAAGGAGATGGAGCAAAAATATTTAGGCGTTAAAAATGCAAGAGATAAAATTTTAGATAGCTTAACGCTCGAATTAAAATTTATATCCCAAAAGATAGAGACGGAGCAGGAAAAAAATCCCAACACGATAAAAGAATTTACGACTAAAAGAAACGATTATTTACAGTACAAACAAAATTTTGAAGCCGATAATACCGCTCTTAGCCAAAAATATGACCAAGAGATTTTAACCCAAATGAATCAATATGTCCAAGATTATGGCGAAGCCAATGGTTATACCTATGTATTTGGCAACGATGGCAATGGGTCAATCATGTATGCCAAAAATACCAATAATATAACAAAGCAAGTGATTGATTATATCAATCATAAATACAAAGGCATAAAATAGATGAAAAAATATATATTATGTGCATTTAATTTGTTAATATTTCTGTTTTCGTGCAATAACAATAATAGCATTAAAAATAGTTCAATGAATCCAAAGGATTTTGAAAACAGCAAAAGTGTTCCCCAAAATACAAAAGTTTTAGATCCCAAATCTTATATGGCTTGGGTTCGCGATGGTGATAATGGCTTAAAAAGAGATAAAACGGTAGGCGAAATTACTTTTTCTATTCAATATAAACCTTTGGAATATATAGTCTGTCTGGAAGAAAAAAAAGATAAAATAGCGGAAAGCCTTGTCCAGCAAAAAGTAAGTGAGTTAAGCGATATGCAGTATTTTGATTTAAGCATATCCTTAAATGAGGGCAGGAGAGAGTTGTTGAAGTATCAATTATCCTCTCCGCAACAGTACAATGAACGGGTGAATTATTTTGCCTTTGCAATGCAAAAGGATATTGTATTGGTTCAAGGCGATGATACTTTGCCTTGTGTTTTATACCATTTTGAACGAGCCTATGATGTTACTCCGTCAAGTACCTTTTTATTGGGATTTTCTTTAAATAGACATGCTCATTTTGAAGACAAAACGCTTATTTTATATGATAAAACTTTTGATAAAGGCACGATAAAAATTGCTTTCGACAAAGATGAATTTACTAAAATACCCCGACTGAAAACGTATTAGAAGCCTATAGAAAGAGCTAGAAACCTCAAAGATATTAAGGAGGTATCGCTTGAATAGTTATTACCATATAAACCAATATTTGACATGAGAAGACAATTAACCCTTAAGATTAAGGCAACAACTCGCCGAAAAACTTCCTTCCTTTTGCTATTCACCATAGTGTTCCAGTTAATTACCCCTCCTTGCGCCTACGCATTGACAGGCGGACCAAGCCAGCCTGAGGTTCAGAGCTTTGAACCCATAGGCACTTCTGATATGGTTGACCCTTTTTCAGGTGATTTCAATTATAATATTCCTTTGATGGATATTGACGGCTATCCTGTCAATATTGCTTACCACTCGGGCATAACAATGGATCAAGAGGCGAGTTGGGTGGGCTTAGGTTGGAACATTAATCCTGGGGTTATCAATCGGGGTATGCGGGGTATTCCAGATGATTTTAACGGCGATGAAGTGGTAAAAGAATTAAGCATGAAACCCAATAAAACGTATGGTTTGAATACGGGGGTGGGGTTTGAGTTATTAGGTTTCGCTAAGTTAGGAGTCAATTTTTCCACAGGTATTCGATATAATAATTATACAGGTGTAGGAATTGAACAAGGACTAAGTTTAGCATTAAGTACAAATTCCGGTGGCAAAAGCAGTGGAACAGCAAGTTTGGGTATTACTTCCAGTAGTGACGATGGCTTGAGTTTGAATCCTTCATTAAGTTTTAGTGCAAAAGTTTCAGGAGCATCTAAGACGGAAACCTCATTAGGAGCTTCTGTTGGAACATCTTTCAATTCGAGAGGCGGTTTGAAATCTCTTACTATCAGCACAAATGCAAGTGTTCAAAACAGCCAAACACAAACCAGAAAAGCAGCCGAAGCGAAAGATGATAAAACAATGACAGCCTCACAATCTTATTCAGCAGGAAGCAGTTCTTCTTTCGACTTTGGTATGCCAACTTATACGCCACAAGGCGGACCCGCCATGCAAAATCTTTCCATAACAGGCAATTTTAAATTAGGGGGTGAGCTATTTGGAGCGCATTTGAACTTCACGATTGGTGGCTATTATTCAAGTCAAAAATTATCAGACAATAGTATCTCAAATCCCGCTTATGGCTATATGAATGCAGATGAAGGCACAAAATACGACAATGCTTTATTAGATTTCAATAGAGAAAAAGACGGTTCTTTTACGCCCAATACGCCAGCCTTGCCCGTAACAAATTTTACCTATGATATTTATTCCGTTTCTGGTCAAGGCGTTGGTGGCAGCTATCGTCCTTTCAGAAGCGATTTAGGGCATGTATTTGATGCTTCAACCAATACAACAAGTGATGGCTATTCCATTGGGGCTGAAATAGGGGTTGGAAACCTTACCCATTTTGGAACTGATTTAGCCGTTACAGATGTCAATACAAAAACAGGGCGTTGGAGCAATGACAATCCTGCGGCATCAAGATTAACTCATCGAGGAGCAACCAATGACCCTTTGTATGAAAAATATTATTTTAAAGAAGCCAATGAAAAGTCTGTAGATGCAGACCCGACATTTTTCGATAAAGCGGGAGGCTCAAATGCCAAAAGTGTTTTACTCAATCAATTATCTAAATTTCATACCGTTGGTGATCACTATTATGCAGAAGGGGGAGAGATTGCTCCAGATAATTATCGCAAAAAAAGAGAGCGAAGAAACCAATCTTTATCTATGATTACAAGAGGGGAGTTAGATAATTATGGTCTCGAAAAGAGACTTCAATTGAACAATCCAGGCAGCACGACAACGGATACCAAAGCACATCATATTGCAGAAATTACGACATTGAGAACCGATGGCGCACGGTATGTTTATGGCATTGCGGCATACAATAAAAAACAAGAAGAAGTCACCTTTTCAATAGGAAATACTTTAAAAGGAAGCCAAGGAAGAAGCTTGACAGCAGATGCCAATTCGGGGTTAGTTTCTTACTTATCAGGAGACAATTCTACTCAAAATTCATTGGGTTTAGATAATTATTATTCCAATACCGTTATGCCTGCTTATGCTCATTCTTATATGCTCACTGCAATACTTTCGCCTGATTATGTAGATAGTGATGCCACAAAAGGACCCAGTGAAGGGGATATTGGCAATTATACAAAATTTAATTACGACACGAAGATTAATGATTATAAATGGCGGGTTCCAATTGGCGAAAAACAAGCAACATTTAATGAAGGCTTAAAATCAGATTTAACAGATGATAAGGCTAATTATATCTATGGAGAGAAAGAATTGTGGTATTTGACTTCTGTTGAAACTAAAAACTATATCGCACTATTTACTTTGGAGGATAGAAAAGACGGGTATGGCGTAGAAAATAGAGATGGAAAACGGGCTATAACCAATCCTATGAAATTGTTGCGTAAAATAAGTTTATACTCCAAACCTGCTTATAATCAGAACCCAGCAACAGCTATTCCCATAAAAGAAGTCCATTTTGACTACAATTATTCTTTATGTCGAAATATCCCAAATCATATAAATGTTGGGACAAATAACGGAAAATTGACCTTAACAAAAATTTCTTTCAGCTATCAAAATTCAAATAAAGCGCGGTTAAGCCCTTATCAGTTTTCCTATTCAAGTATTAATCCACTTTATAATGTCAAAGGATATGACCGTTGGAGTAATTATAAGCTCAATACGATAACCAATTCAACAGCAGCCCCCACAAGTACAGAAATTTCGACTGCAGAATATCCTTACGTTGAACAAGATAAAACAACAGCCGATAAATATGCCCAAGCATGGAGTTTAACAAAAATTGATTTGCCATCGGGGGGTACTATTAATGTGGATTATGAATCCGATGATTATGCTTATGTCCAAAATAAACAGGCAGGGCAGATGTTTAAAATCGTAGATATAACAAATGGCACACCTAATCCGAATACTACTACTGGAACAGTCAGAAGCATGGTTGGCAATGATGTGCTTTATTTTAAACTTCAAGATGGCATTAAGGATATATCAAAATATTTTGAAGGTATAGACAAACTGTATTTTCGAGTTTTAGTTGATATAAAAGACGGAAAATTTGAGTACGTGTCGGGCTACGCCAATATTGATAATTATGGGTATGATGTAAATACCAATTTGGGTTGGGTCAAATTGAACAGGGCTTACCTAAAAGATAATAATAGCGGAACGGATGTTAATCCAATTGTCAGAACAGCTATTGAATATGGCAGATTAAATATGTCCAAAGTTGTTTGGAATGCGGGTGATTTGGATAATGCCATTGGCGATGATGGAACTTTTGGGAAAAGCCTGTTGCAAGCCATAATAAATGCTGATTTTACTAAAAATATTTCTGATGCCATTACAGGTCCAAACGAAGCATTATATGGACCAAAGTACAAAGTTGGAAGGTCTGCTGTCATGGGTAAATCATGGATACGCTTAAACAATCCCAACAAACGAAAATTAGGTGGCGGCTGTCGGGTTAAAAAAATCAGTATTGACGATGAATGGGCAGGTATGACTGCTAACACAGAAAACTCCTTTAACTATGGTCAAGAATACACCTATACCTTAGAAGATGGTACGTCCTCTGGCGTGGCTTCTTACGAACCACAATTAGGCGGCGATGAAAACCCATGGAAACAGCCCGTTTTTTTTGATGAAGAAAAACTATTTGCTCCCAATGATGAACACTATTTAGAAGAGCCTTTCGGAGAATCCTTCTTTCCTTCGCCAAGTGTAGGGTATAGCCGCGTAACAGTAAAAAATCTGCAACGTCCCAATGTAAAACACCATGCAACAGGACACGTGGTGCATGAATTTTATACATCAAAAGATTTTCCAACTATTACGGAACGGACAGATGTAAAACCAATACGGGAAAAAACAAGTCCTTTTAGCATCAAATCGCTATTGAAAATTGATGTAAAGGATTACATGACAGCCAGCCAAGGCTATGTTATTGAATTAAACGACATGAATGGTAAGCCTAAAAAACAAGCCGTTTATCAAGAAGGGCAATCTACGCCTATTACATCTGTTGAATATCATTATCAATCTGAACCCTATTTAAATGGTTCGCATAGATTGACCAATAAAGCAACGGTCATTTATAACAATGGCAGTGTTGCATCCAATACAGACATTGGGGTATTCTTCGATTTTGTATCTGATATGCGAGAACATAAAACAAACACTATTTCAGGTTCTCTCAATCTTAATGTTGATGGTTTTTTAATTGCAGCATATCCTGTTTATATTCCGATTATGATTCCTTCTTTGACAAAAGAAGAAACCCAATTCCGTTCAGCCGTCATTACAAAAGTGATTCAACGCTTTGGCATTTTAGAAGAAACGGTTGCAAAAGATTTGGGTTCTGTTGTATCCACTAAAAACTTAGCCTACGATGCAGAGACAGGCGATGTTATTTTAACACAAACCACTACGGATTTTAATGATAAAGTCTATTCATTGACTTATCCTGCCCATTGGTATTACGATGGCATGGGACCCGCTTATCGCAATATTGGCTTTACAACAAGTCTATCTTTTAATGGCTCAGGTGATGCTAATATTCCAAATGCGCCTACTTATTTTGCAGAGGGTGACGAATTGGCTTTATCTGATGGGACAATAGGTTGGGTGTTTGACGTAAAGCCCTCTACCATTACAGTTATAAAAAGAGACGGCAACCCGAGCACAGGCACAAGTTTGATAGCGAAAGTGACGCGTTCAGGTCGAAGGAATCAACAAGCAGTGCCGATGGCAACGGTAACAAGTTTAAGCAATCCTTTAACAAATTTCAATTCCAATTTATATGACAATGTGCTGCAAGCCCAAGCTATGGAATTTACAAACAGTTGGCGGACGTTTTGTGATTGTTTCAATGCACAGGATTCTTCCTTTACCACAAATCCCTACATACTCGGCACAAAAGGCATGTATAAAAATAAAAAGAGCTATTTGCATCTAACAGGCAGAACCCAAAGCAGTTATGACAACAATACCAATATCAGAAAAGACGGCATATTTGAAGCCTATACGCCTTTTTACTTCTTAAATGCAGGACGTTGGGATATTGATAGAAAGAATTGGACTTACACATCAGAAGTAACTGAGTTTAGCCCGTTCGGTGCAGAATTGGAAAATAAAGATGCCCTCGGACGGTATTCTGCGGCAAGTTATGGCTACAATCAAACCTTCCCAACGGCAGTAGCAGCCAATTCAAAATATAAGGAAATGGGTTTTGATAATTTTGAAGATTATGATTTCAGCAAGTGCGCGGACAATCATTTTAAATTCAGAAATTACACCAACAATATAGATGAAACTCAATCGCATACAGGTCGAAAAAGCATTAAAGTGAGCAGTGGTACGCCCGTCAATATGACTAAGCAATTGCTACTTTGCGATACAGTGCTTTGCGATTTGAAATTAATTCCTTTAACCAGTGCCAATAATACGGTTTGTTATACAATATCGGGAGGCACTGTACCTTACATATTTGATTGGTCAACAATAGGCTGCGACCTTAATGTTGCACTCGGCGATAAAGGCAATACTATTTGTATAACAAAACCAACAGCGACCTGTCAAATAATTATAACGGTAAGCGATAACAATAAATGTAAAACAGTATTTGCGCCTATCACAATGCCCATTACAGTATCTTCTAGTAGGTAAGAAAAGAGAAAAATTTTATGCTTAATTCTCAATAGTGAGGGGATATTAGTAGCAAGGATTGCTGTTTAGATTTGATTAGAAACTAAAATTAATATAAATGAAAACGAAATTGAAAAAAAATATTTTCTCAGCCATCTTGGTGATGATATTATTTTTAGGCATAAGAGTATATGGAGCTGTCGTTAACCCTATTACAAATACTTTGTTGGTATCTACGATTTCGAGCGATAATGTATTGAATCGGACTATTGCCAACACAAATACGCGTTTAATTATTGACTCACCTCAATTGATGAATGCTATATTTACAGGCACGTCATTACAAGTAGTGTATAAACTAAATGGAAATCAACATATAAATAGTAATGCAGATTTCATAGTGAAATTTTTTAAATCTAATGCGAATGGCAATTTGTTAAGTAGTATTGGGAGCCAAACGCTTTCATCATTGACTGGAAATTTTTATTCTGTCAATTTAACAATTCCATTAGGAGTTATTCTTGGTCCGGGAGACAGATTGGCAGCGACTGTAACCAGTTTAGGTAATCATGTTGTGCCTCCAAATCCGATGGGTACAAGTGAGGCTTCATATATTATTATAGGGGGCTGTTCCAGTTGTCGAATTATTAATTTTACAATACCTTCGCAAAGTTGTAAAAATAAGCCCTCTGTATTTACCAATACTTCTGATTCCTGTTTTGGGAATCCTACTTTTTTATGGGATTTTGGCGATGGAACTGCGGTTTCTTCAACAGCCAGTCATACCTATATAACTTCAGGAACATATCAGGTAAAGCTATATATTACAAATTTTTGGGAATGCCCACAGCAGTTTGTAGTAAAAAAAATAACCATTTCCGATTGTATTCAACCGCAGCCTCTGCCATGTACAAACTGTATCGGCTCATTTGCACCTCAAAACGGAGATTATATACTAAGTGCTTGGGTTAAAGAAGACATTATTACTAACCCCAATGTTTTAACCTATACTAAACCCCAAATCTATATTGATTTTCCGACCACAAATAACCCAAGTGGTTCAACAAGTTCGCCTTCTTTGGGTCCTTTCACGGCAGATGGCAGCATCATTGACGGTTGGCAAAGGATAGAAAAGGAGTTTTCAATTCTCTCGTCTGCAACTTATATAAACCTCCGATTGCAATGTTCTTCGGGCGATTGTTTTTTTGATGATATTCGGATATTTCCAAGAGATGGGAGTATGAAATCTTATGTATATGACCCCATAACCTTGCGACTTGTGGCAGAATTAGACGAAAGAAATTATGCAACACTCTATGAATACGATGAAGAAGGCAAGTTGGTAAGGGTGAAAAAAGAAACGGAAAAAGGCATTATGACCATTAAAGAAAATAAAAACAGCACAAAGAAAAAACCATGATGAAAAGAGGAATAATTTATTGCTGTTTTTGGCTTTTCGCCTTTTCAGCCCAAGCGCAAACTGCCACATGGGAAGATATGAGTAAAGAGGGCATGGCAAAAGTATTTGAACAAATGAGTAATTGGTTTAAAAATACAACTAATTACAGTGTTGTAGTGACTCATGCGTCTTATGAAACGCATACAACGACCTTGCCTTTTGAAAAATCAGTAGGGTATTTTAAAAAAGAAAAAGACAACTATCATAGTTTTTTATTGGACATACATTCGATACAAAACGCTCAATATAAAATTGTATTAGACACCGCTAATAAAGTGATGATGATAGCTAATATTGATAAAAGTATCTGGAACGCTTACACTTTAGAGGATTATAAATTCATCTTAAAAACGAGTAAAGAGTGTAAAATAATGCGGCTGAATACTGATAAAAAATACCAAATAGCATACAATGAAGGACACCCTTTAGAACGATATGAATTTTTAGTGGCGAGCGATGGCTCATTGAAAGAAGTAATTATGTATTACAGTAAAAAAGTACCCAAAGACGTGGACAACAAAAATTCTGAAAAAGTAAAACCCCGTTTGACAATTACTTTTTCTGCCTTTAAAAAATTGCAGCCAAATACAAATGATAATGAATTTAATGAAAAAAAATACTTTCTAAAAAAGGGTAAAAAATTAGTGCCAGTAGCCCAATATAAAGATTTTACGTTGAGCGACCAACGCTTTATAGTGGATTGATGCCTCAAAAACATCAAAAATACTGAGGGGATCGTTTTAAAAGGTTTAATAAAGGACAAATACTCAAGAATATGGAAAAGTTAATCTCACTCAAAAAATCATTGTGTTTATGTTTATTGATCATAAGCTATAATTTAATGCAGGCGAGTATATTGCCCTTTAATGCGCGTATTTCTACTGCTTCTCCCGCAAATCCTGTTACAATTGGATTAGCAACTGCCACCACATTAGTACAAGTTACGACTCCGTGGACGGGTTCTTTTGTTGATGCCGCCGTTATAAATAGGATTACATTGGGCGTTGATCATGAGAATACTGCGTTTGTGACGCTTGCAGGAGATATTAAAGTAAAACTCCAAATCGAACAATGGTCTGTCAATAATACAACTGCAATTCCTAATTTAGTAACTCCACAGGAACTCACTATAAACTATCAGCCTTTTAGCAATACTGTTCCTTATATTGATAAATCGGTATTCAGTTTTAATAATGCTTATAAATATCGGATAACGATTGTTGCAATTACTCAAAATGGTACGCCAATTACTACGCTACCTAAGAATTTATTTATAGATGCAGACATTTTAGTAGAACGGTATGTTGATTTTACGACAAATTCTTCAACGCCTATAATATTCAATCTTATTGCGTCAACTGACATACACGATTTAAACTGCGATGCCATTTTTGATGAACTCGTCTTATCATGGAAACCCATGGCGGGTGCAGAAGAATACCATTTGGAATGGACATTTGTGAATGATTACGATAAAACGCTAGGTGCTTACGTAGCTCCGAGTACATTACCCTTATTACCCTTTGATTTTAAAAATAATAGTACCCGCATTACAACCACAGATACCAAATATACAGTGACTTTAAATTTTGAACATGGCTATTTATTATACCGAGTTCGGGCAATCGGTAGAAGTTTAGCGAATCCCAAACAAGATATTGTGGGTGTATGGAATGTAGATCATAAAGGCTTTGTAGTGACATTGGGAAATCAATATAAATATCACAACACCCAAGAACATGAAGGCAATAAAAATTGGCAGTATTCAGCCACTTATGCCGAAGAAGGTAAGAAAAAAGAAGTTATCAGCTATTTCGATGGTGGTCTAAGAAATCGGCAATCTGTTACAAAAGTCAATTCGGATAAAAATACCATTGTTGGGCAAACCATTTATGATTTTCAAGGTCGCCCTGCCATTAATGTTTTGCCTGTGCCTGTCAACGACCCGACATGTATTACGGCAACTGAAATGCCTTTGAAATATTATCCTAAGTTTAATAGAAATGAAGTGTCAACAGCAGGAAATTTGTACAGTCGAGACGATTTTGATGTAGATGGTACGGATTCTTGTTCGTCAAAAACGGGTCCAATGAATACCGTTTCAGGTGCATCTAATTATTATTCTCCTTTAAATCCAAAGCAAAACGGCGCGCAAGCCTTTGTACCCGATGGCGAAAAATATCCTTTTACCCAAGTTGAATACACACCCGATAATACAGGTAGAATAA
>JAYUUR010000299.1:0-38878 GCA_043754475.1 Saprospiraceae bacterium
ACCTTGTATTTTCCTTGTTGAGGAGCAAAACGCACCTGCGTGACGAGTTCACGGATATGCTCGACGGAGTTGTTGGATGCCGCATCCAACTCAATAATATTGAACGAAGCATTTTGGTCGAAGGCTCGGCAGGAATCGCAAGTGCCACAGGCTTCAAAATCGGGCGTGCGCTGGGTGCAGTTGAGAATCTTCGCCAATATGCGGGCGTTGGTGGTTTTGCCGACGCCGCGCGGACCACAAAAAAGGAAAGCGTGCGCGACATGCTCGGTTTTCAACGCATTCTTCAAGGTTTGCGAAACATGCGCTTGCCCAACCACATCCGCAAAGCGTTGCGGGCGATATTTACGTGCCGATACGACGAATTGACTCATGTATGCAAAGGTAGAAATTTTCTATTGCCTGTTTCGACAATTTTTTCCACATTCCTTTGTTTAAAAGTGCATATTAAAATTCAGCATGTTTATTTTACTGAAAGTCAGTATTTTATCTAAAATTGGTAACTCAATTTTAAATACATTTTGTTGAAAATTTTTTATTAAAATGTTTAAAATAAAATTTTCACCTCAATTTATACAGCGTGGATTATTTCTCAACTGGAACAAAATCCAGCGAAACAGAATTGACACAATGCCGAGCATTTTTAGGCGTAAAACGCTCACCTTTAAATATATGTCCTAAATGACCGCCGCAATTGGCGCACACGATTTCCACGCGGTGTCCATCGGCATCAGGCACATGTTTGATGGCACCTGCAATTTCATCGTCGAAAGAGGGCCAGCCGCAGCCGCTATCAAATTTGGATTCGGAGCGATACAGGGGTACATTGCAGCGTTTGCAGACATAAACACCTGCTTCGTAATGCTTATTAAATTTGCCAGTGCCTGGATATTCCGTTCCTTTGTAAACGATGACGCGCTCTTCCTCAGAAGTGAGGGCATTATATTCTTTTACTTCTTCCATGATTTTATTAGATGTTAGATAGATAGATGTTAGATATTAGATTGAAAAACAAGACTATTCTAACAAAAAACGACACCCATTTGTTGAAAAATGCCTTTGATACTGAGGGGGGTGGGTATAAATGAAAAGTGAATAAACTCTTAATTAAAAGGTCTTGTCGCTTTGACAAATGTTTTTTGATAATATTTTGTGAAAAGATTGTCTTCTTTTACGCCTGAATCGGCAGCGTGAATAAAAAGAATATCATCCTTTCCTCTGATGTCCGTGATGATGCCGACATGAGAAATTTTATCTTCTTTGCCTGTAATAAAAAAAACCAAATCGCCTTGGCGAAGGTCTTTAACCTTGACTTCCCGACCCACATTTGCCATATCAGCCGATACGCGCGGCAATTTCAAATTAGCAGAATTAAAAGCGACAGTTACTAAGCCAGAACAGTCCATGCCATTGCGCGTAGTTCCGCCATATTTGTAGGGTGTGCCCGTATAATTGCGAGCAGTTGTAATCACATCCCGAACTGTTCGGTTATCATATTTGGCGTTGTTATTGACCGTGTTGTTAGTATTGTTCGTATTTTCAGCATCTCTTGGTTTGAAAAGTCCACAACCATCTACTAAAATGCAAACAAAAACTAAAAATACTGTAATTAATTTAACTGATTTGCTCATTTATGGATTGCTGTTTTCGTTTAAAAACGTTAAAAATCATTATAATATTTGAGAATTGAGTTTCACAAAAGTTCTATTCTTGATATTTAACAGAAATTTAATGCATAAAAAACTATACTATAAACAAATACACGTCAGTAAAAGTGCCATAAAATAACAAAGCCTTTGATACTACAGTGCTTATCAAAGGCTTATGTTTTATACCTGTCGAAGTAAGTGGATTCGAACCACTGACCCCCGCCATGTCAAGGCGATACTCTAACCAACTGAGCTATACTTCGATGACGTGAAAAATGCTGAACAACGCTTTTGTCGCTTTGGGGATACAAATATAGTCCTTCCTATTACTTTAATACAAATTTTCAATTGCTAATTTTTTTATTTTTTTCTTAACCTCGTTGCTCAACTTTTCAGACCCTTCTATATAATTTGAATTTGAATTAAGAATCTAAAATTAGGAATTGAGCACCCCCTCAGTGTTTTCAATAAAAAAAATACTTTTAGCGAGTAAAATTCCTAATTTCCAATAACGGATTTTTCATAAAAAAAGTAATTCCGCAATGCATCAGTTACACCTAACTCATTGATAATCAACCATTTAGAACTAAAAAATACCAAGCCCTTTACCTGCGGTTTTGACCGAGCAAGGTCTAATTGTTGGGGAATTTGGTCTGGATTTCTCCATTCTGGGTATTTCTCTTGGTTATTCACCTTGTAGATGGCGTGTGAGATATAGAGGGTTGTACCGAAGGAATTGTCTTGCCACCAATTAAGGGCGGTTTCGTAATTGACCAGCGGATGCCCAATGTGGAAATAAATCTCAGGGGCTACATAATCCAACCATTTATTTTGCATCCAATAACGGACATCAGCATACAAATCGTCGTAGCAACTTTGAAAGGCTTTGGTATCCGACCCCTCAGTATCATTGACTTGATTGCGCCAAACGGCGAACGGACTGACCCCTAATTGCACATTGGGCTTATTTTTTTTGATAACGCGTTTCACATTGAAAATTAATGAATCAACGTTAGCCCGCCGCCAATCATCGATGTTTTCAAATTTAAAACCATAGCGTTCAAAGGTTTTACTATCGCTCAATTCTGCACCAGCGAGGCGATATGGATAAAAATAATCATCGAAATGAATGGCATCCACATCATATTTTTTCACTACTTCTTCCACTACTGAAGTCACATATTTCCACACGCCGGGTATGCCAGGATCAAGCAGATATTCGCGCCCGTAAGGCATGACCCAATTGCGGTGCGTGTGAAAAGGATGCTGCGCATCCAAATCAGTCGTGTCGCCATCAATAATAATGCGATAAGGATTGACCCAAGCATGAAATTCAATCCCCTCAGTATGAGCCGATTCAATCATAAATTGGAGCAAATCGAAATTATTATCAAGTGGCTTACCCGATTTACCCGTCAACCATTTAGTATAAGGGACAATTTTAGAAGGATAAATAGCATCACCCGTCGGGCGTATTTGTACAATAACAGCATTGAGATTCAACGATTTATAAAATTGTAAAAGCGTCAACCATTCTTTTTTCAAAACAGCCGGGTTAGTCGTAGCTTTGGATGGAAAGTCCACGCGCTGAACTGTGCTGACCCATACGCCACGGAGTTCACTGATTGGGCTTTCTCGTTTCAGGGTGGAGGGAGTACCTTTCGTAGTCTGTTGATATGGACTTAAGAGGCTCTCCATTGCCGCGTTTTTGTTGCTTTTTACTGAGGGGGCTTTCACACTCTGAGGCGCATATTCAGCGTCATTCGACAAATCGTGGGAGGATTCTTGATAGTTTTTTTTGTATAATTTGTTTTGACTAAATATGGGTTGGCTCGACAAAAAAACCAACAAGATAAATAATGTTATTTTTACATTCATTTTTGAGCAATTTCAATTAAAAAGAAAATATAGGCTATAAATCGAGGGCAAAATTAAGACTTCATTGTTAAAAAAAAGGCACATTTGAGGATAATTATTTTTTAAAAAAAAAAGCAATAAATTGACTTTCAATTATTTATAAATATTTTTAAAGATAAAGTATTTTTTTTTAAGAAGTCATACAATTTTCATCAACCTATTGTCGTAAAAAAATTTTATTTTCACACTAGTTTTCAAGAATAAATACCAAATTTTTAATAATAAATACCAAAAAGTAATTGACAGAATGACGCCTATCACCGCTGACGACAATATAATAGAGCTCCTGCGCCGACAAGAAATGAATGGTATCTCGTTGATGTACGATAAATATTCGGCGGCACTTTTCGGCGTAATATTACGTGTAGTCAATAATCGAGAAATTGCCGAAGAAGTGCTTCAAGACACCTTCACAAAAATATGGCGCAATTTTGATAGCTACGATGGTACTAAAGGGCGACTATTCACTTGGCTCATTAATATAGCTCGCAATTCAGCAATAGATGCTACGCGAAGAAAAGGTTTTAATCAAAAAAACCATGAGCTTGAAAATGTCGTAAATAAAGTCGATGAGCAACATTCCACTACGCTCAATCCGGAAACCCTTGACGTGCGACGATTGACTCAAAGTCTGCCTCCCGATTATCAGAATTTGATTGACCTTATTTATTTTCAAGGCTATACCCAAGTAGAGGCAGCCGAAGAGCTCAACATCCCCTTAGGGACAGTAAAAACACGCCTTCGATCGGCGATGGTGAAACTAAAAGAGATGTTTTGATTAAAATTAATATACTATCTGAAACATAAAAAAGCATTTTTCTCCTATAAAACCTTTTGAACGATAATTTCAAAATAACGACAAATAATTATTTAAAAATGAATATTCGGGAATATATAGAATCAGGAGCTATCGAACTGTATGTGATGAACGCTCTTTCGGAATCAGAAGCCGCTGAAGTGGAAACTTTAGCTCTTCAAAATTCCGAAATTTTGGCTGAGATTGAAGAAGTCCAAGCAGTTATGCAACTGTATGCGCAAACATATGCTCAAACTCCACGCCCTGAACTTAAAGATCAGATTTTAGACAGAATACAATCCGAATTAAAAACTGGAAAAGCCCCTAACAATAACTTTAGACCTGAATCGCCAACAACAGCAGGCAGTGCATCTGGTTTTTCTTTTACGCGCATTTTGCCTTGGTTAGCAGTCGTTGGGTTGGCATCTTCTTCATTTTATTTCTATCAAAATCATCAAAAAACCCTTAAAGCGAAGGAGGATTGCGAGCAAACTCAGAACTTAGCTGAATTGAAAAATAAAAAAGCAGTGGCTGATTTAAATCTCAAATTGGATGTTCTCAAAAGCCCCAATACCAAAACGGTGGTGATGAAAAGCGTTATCAAAACTGAAAAAGATTATCTTGCTACTGTCTATTGGAATGCTGACAAAAACGCCACTTACTTGGCTATTCAAAATCTTGAAGATCCTCCTCCTAACAAACAATATCAACTTTGGGCAATTGTCAATGGCAAACCTGTAGATGGCGGGGTGTTCGAATATAACCTTACATCTCTTCAATCCATGAAAGGTTTTGAAGAAGCCCAAGCTTTCGCCGTCACGCTCGAACCCGAAGGTGGTAGCAAATCACCGACTTTGGATAAAATGTATGTGTTGGGTACGCTTTAATGGAATGATGAATGATGAATTTTCTAAGCATTAATTTTCAACAATTTTTAAAGTGAAGTTTAGTATTCAACATACAAAGTCCCGGATTTTCTTTGATGGAAAATTCGGGACTTTTCATGTGTACTTGTCAAAATCTACATTAAAAATAATGAACACAAACGCTAATTTGCCCTAAAAAACAATACCTCTATACTATCTTCGGCTATTGACATAAAGTTATTTTTAAAATTTGAAAAAAATAATTATTTTAAATAAAATTTATAACTAACTGTGAATCAATTGATTATAAATATTTAATAAAAAATTTGAAAAAAAAATTTGATTTTTTAGAAAAAATCTTCAATTTTATTAAAACCAAATTCCCTTTTCACTACGTAAGTAAAATTGAAGCAAATATTATTTCAAACAATATTACTTAAATACCCTCAAACTGTGCCCATTTATCAGATTCTTCATTAAAAACCGAAGTAAAATAAACCAATAGTAACTTAATTAATTTAAAAAAACGCGCTTCTGACATGGGGTGAGAAGAAAGCGAACAGCCTTTTTTACGCCTTGTACTGAGGGTGTGTAATAGTGATAAGCACCAGAGGTGCATAATGTTGGTAGTTGAAATTATTTTTTTTTCAAAATATTTTAAACATTTATTAAATCTAAATTTTGTCCAATGAAAAATGTGAAACAATTATTATTACAACTGAGCACTGTGGTGGCACTTGTAGGAGCTATTGGCTACTATGGCGTCGAAACCCACTATCTTGAGGCTTCAAGTCACCGCGAAGCACCTCTTATTTCGGAAGACCCTGTAGCGGATAATACAGACCTTTATGCTTTCCGCAGCCCAGACAATCCGAATACCATCACCTTAATGGCTAACTACATCGGTTTGGAATTGCCACAAGGTGGACCCAATTATGCGAATTTTGGTGAAAATATTCGCTACGAAATTCACGTGAAAAACAATGCAGCAACACCGGCTGATGACATCACTTATCGCTTCACTTTCACAAAAACGAATGAAGATCCGACCACTTTTTTCAATATTCGGTTAGGCAAACAGAATTTGAAAGCAACTTACAAATGCGAACGTCGCATGGGTAACGGTGGTTTTCAAACCATTATCAACAATGGTGTAGTGCCGCCTACCAATATTGGCGAGCGTTCTATCGACAACCCTGTTTTGGGCTTAGGCAAAACCTATTCACAAATCATGCAGCAAGCTGTTACAACAGCTTCTACGGGTGAAAAAATCTTCTGTGGACCTGCTGACGATCCATTCTTTGTTGATTTAGGTGGTATATTTGATTTAGGTGATTCTCCACGTCAAAATAGTGTTCCAAGGGATGGCGTTGGCTGTTTAAATGTCCATGTTATTGCTATCCAGGTGCCTATTTCAACGCTACAAAAAAGTGGTAAAACAGCCGCTCAAGCAGCTAATATCCTTGATGGCGATTATACAATTGGCGTTTGGGCATCTGCAAGCCGCCCGCGTATCAATACCCTCAACTACGATGGTTTGAGACCAACATCTCAAGGTGCATGGATTCAAGTTTCTCGTTTGGGTATGCCTTTGACCAACGAAGCGGTTATTCCAATCGGTCAAAAAGACAAATGGAATTTCCGTTCTCCTTACGATCGTGAAAGCGAGTTTGAAAAATATTTTACCAATCCTGAACTCGGTTTGTATATGGACGACCGTATTTTTGGTGGTGCTGTTCCTGCTTTTGCTAAACTCCGTATTCAAACTAAATCTCAAACTGTATTGGGTGCAGTAGATTTTGGCAATACTAAAGATGGTTTATTCGTCATCAAAGGTCATCCAGCTACTACAGGTACGGCTCTTGATAATGCTATCTTTGGCAATTATTTACTCCGCAAAGGTGAGCCGCGTTCGGTGGATTTATTGCCTATTTTCTTTACAGGGGTGCCTAATCTTGCGCCTTATCAATTGGCTACAGGCAAAACACCTGGCAACCCACTCACAGCAGGAAAGCCGTTTATCAACAACTTCTTGCCGACATTTGGCGATATGCTCCGTTTGAACATGGCTGTGCCTGTTACGCCACGCAATAGCCCTGATTTTAGCAGCGAAGGTATTATTGCAGCAGCCGTTTTAGGATTAACCGATGCAAGATTTAATACTAATAGAGACATTCAATCTATCCCAAACATGGATGGTTTCCCGAATGGTCGCCGTTTGGAGGATGATGTTACGCGCATCGAATTACAAGCTGTTTCAGGTGTTGCTTTAGCTGCCGTTGGTTTATGGTACGACGACTGGGCTATTGGTCAAAGCCCTTTGACAACTCAATTATTGAATGTTTTGACTTACACAACGAAAGTTGAAAGCAATGATAAAGCTTTGCAAGGTACATTTCCTTACGTCGCTATTCCTCACAGAGGTACGGGACCATGCGGTGGTACTCCAGTAGGTACACTTTTTACTGGCAACGATCTTCGCACAATGAACGACCCCTCAGTATCGCCTAAAGTTTTGGGCATGAGCCAAGCAGCGATGATGAAATCAGGTCAAAATCCTTTCACAACTGAAACGATTTTGGAATACCATATTGCTCAAGATGCTCACGTCAATGTGGTTATCTATGATATTACAGGTAAAATGGTGAAAATATTAGAAGATCAAGACCTTCCAGCAGGTGACTATCAAGCAAAATGGCAAGCCAATGAAGTTTCTTCAGGCACTTATATTGCTCGCATATTGGTAGATGGTCAGCCAGTACAAAGCATAAAATTGACAAAATCAAAATAATAATTGGTCGGGGCAACCCTCTGTGGTTGCCCCTATTTTCATGGTTGCCCCCTATTTTCATGGTTACCCTATTTTCACAATAACCTCCGCCCGATATCTATTTACAATTAAAACCACAATTTAAATTTTAAACCAAATCTAAAAAAATAGACTTGCTTTTAAACAAGTCATTCAATCAAATCTAATTTTACAATGAAAAAGTTATTATTCCCTCTAATTATCGTCGCTCTTTTAGTCACTTTGGGTTTTGTTTATAAAAAATATGAAACTAAAAAAGACGAAACACCGCAACTAAAAAATCGGGCTGTCAACGTCACCCTCAACAGTGAGTGGCTCAATACAAAAGAGGCAATCGAAGGCTTACTCGATAAAATACGCCGCCATCCCAACGACCTAAAAGCAAAAACTCAATTAGCCATGGCTTATGTGCAAGAAAGCCGCATTACAGGCGATCATGCCTATTACGACGATGCTTCCTTGAAACTCATATCTCAAGTTCTTGAAAAAGAACCTAATAATATAGAGGCACTCAGTGTGAAAGCCACTATTTTGCTTTCTCAACATCATTTTTCCGATGCCTTAATAGTTGCTAAAGATTTGACTATCAAAAATCCGGACGCTGCTTTTACCTACGGCTTACTTTGTGATGCTTACGTGGAATTAGGCAATTATGAAGAAGCCGTAAAAGCAGCGGATAGGATGAATGCTATTCGCCCTGATTTGCGCTCTTATTCTCGCATTTCATATTTAAGAGAAATTCATGGCGACTATAAAGGTGCTAAAGAAGCCATGGAACTCGCCGTTAAAAGTGGTGTCATAGGCATGGAGCAAACAGAGTGGTGCCGCACGCAACTCGGCAAACTCTATGAAATGACAGGTGACGTTGCTGAAGCCGAGCGTCAATATCAAATGGCATTGGCTGCACGCCCCGATTATGCCTATGCATTAGCAGGTTTAGGTCATTTGGCACGTCAAAAAGGCAATTATACTGAGGGGGTAGCCTACCTCGAAAATGCCATAAAAAACATGAAAGACCCAGCATTTTATGAAGAACTATCAGATATATATTTGCTTCAAAATCAACGCGTTAAGGCTGAAGATGCCGCTAAAACAGTTATCCAACTCTTAGGCGGCAACCATGCCGATACTACGCATCAGCAGTCGGATGCCAACATGCCGCAGCACGGGCATTATTCAGCCAAAGAACTGGCTGAAGCTTCTTTAAAAATAGGAGACCTCTCTCATGCAATCGATTATGCTACTTTTGAATACGGCATCCGCCCCGATAATATTGACATCAACGAACTGATGGCATGGGTTTATTTTAAAAATGGTGAATACGGAAAAGCTGTTTTTAATATAGAAAAAGCCCTTCGCACAGGCTCTCAAAAGCCTACGCTCCTTTGGAAAGCAGGCAATATTTATTTAAAAAACAATCAAACTGAAAAAGGTAATGCGTTGATAAACAGAGCTTTACAGATTAATAAATTTTTGCAACCTGAAATAATATAAGTTTTCGTCTAAATAAAAAAATAATTAAAACCGAACGACCCCCTCAGTACGTAAGTAAAATTAGAAGTTAAATACGACTTCAAATATTGACAGCACTATTAATATTACACACACTGTTTAATACGATCCTTCCTGTACTTACAATCTGATTTTTATTTTAAAAATAAGATTGCTTACAACCTAAATTTTTAATTAAATGGATTTTTAACATCCTCCGTTTTTTAGTGGCACTAAAAAACGAATAGCCTGTGGCGTGCTTTTTACAACCATGATTTCCCATTTGTTTTAACATAACCATTTTAAGTAATTCATTTATTAAACTATTTTCAATCAAATTTTTTTTCAATGAAAAATGTAAACAAATTCCTAATCAAATCAAGTATTGTGATGGCATTGATAGGTGCTATCGCTTACTTCGGCGTGGAAACCCGTTTCCTCGAAGCCTCAAGCCATCGCGAAGCCCCTATGTTAGTAGGCGATCCTTTGGCAGATAACACTGATGTATATGCTTTTCGGAGTCCCGACAATCCAAACATGGTGACGGTAATAGCCAACTACATTGGCTTGGAATTGCCACAAGGCGGTCCGAATTACATCTCCTTCGGTGAGGATATTCGCTACGAAATCCATTTCAAAACCAACCCATTGTCTTTTGGAGATGATTTGGTCTATCGTTTTACTTTTAGAAAAACGAATGAAGATCCCACAACTTTCTTCAATATTCGCTTGGGTAAACAAAATCTAAAAACTGTTTACAAAGTTGAACGCCGGTTTGGCAACGATGGTGTATGGACTACCATCATGGACAACGGCATCGTGCCGCCGCCTAATATTGGGGCGCGCTCCATTGAC
Organism: Saprospiraceae bacterium; assembly: GCA_043754475.1. GTDB lineage: Bacteria > Bacteroidota > Bacteroidia > Chitinophagales > Saprospiraceae > JAAFJT01. The sequence continues at coordinate 10,381 of JAYUUR010000299.1, forward strand.
AATGCTACGTTGGGTTTAGGCAAGCCTTATTCACAATTGATGAGCGAAGCGATTGCTTCTCCGGGCACAGGCGAAAAAATATTTTGTGGACCCGTTGATGATCCTTTCTTCGTGGATTTAGGTGGCATTTTTGATTTGGGTGATTCTCCACGTCAAAATAGTACACCTCGTGATGGTGTTGGTTGTTTAAATGTTCATGCTATTGCTATGCAAATCCCCATTCAGCTATTACAAAAAGACCTAAAAACGATTGATAAAGCGAGAAATATCCTTGATTCTGACTTTATTGTCGGCATTTGGGCTTCTGCAAGCCGTCCGCGCATCACGACTTTGAGCGACAATGGCGCGAAGCCTACTTTCGCAGGCGATTGGGTTCAAGTATCTCGCTTGGGTATGCCTTTAACCAACGAAGCTGTGATTCCAATTGGTCAAAAAGACAAATGGAATAGCCGCACACCGTATCAAGGCGAAGGTGAATTTGAGCAATATTTCACTAATCCTGAACTGGCTCTTTATATGGACGACCGTTTATTTGGTGGTGCTGTACCGGCTTTTTCTAAATTACGCATCCAAACTGCATCTAAAACAGTTCTCGGTGCGGTAGATTTTGGCAATACAAAAGACGGTTTGTTCGTCATCAAAGGACATCCGGCTCTAAATGGTACTGCATTAGCGGATGCTGCTTTCGGCAATTATTTACTCCGCAAAGGACAACCGCGCTCAGTGGATATTTTACCTATTTTCTATTCAGGTGTACCCAATTTGCCGCCTTATCAATTGGCGACAGGCAAAACGCCGGGCAATCCATTGACAGTAGGGAAGCCGTTTATCAACAACTTCTTACCGTCTTGGTCTCTTATCCCGACTGATTTACGCTTCGGCGATATGTTGCGCCTCAACATGGCTGTACCTCCTACACCACGCAATAGCCCTGACTTCAGCAGTGAAGGTATTGTTGCAGCAGCAGTCTTGGGATTGACAGATGCAAGATTCAATACTAATAACAACTTACAATTTATCCCGAATATGGATGGCTTCCCGAATGGTCGCCGTTTGGAAGATGATGTGACGCGCATCGAATTGCAAGCCGTTTCAGGTATTGCTTTAGCGGCTATAGGTCTGTGGTACGACGATTGGGTCATTGGTCAAAGTCCATTGACGCCTAAATTGTTGAATGTTTTAGGCTATACAACAGGTGTTGAGAAAAATGATAAGCCTTTCCAAACGACTTTCCCATATATGGCTATTCCTCATAGAGGTACAGGTCCTTGTGGTGGTGTTGTGGCAGGTACTGTATTTACAGGCAATGACTTAGCTATGAATGATCCAGCTACATCTAAACTTGGATTAAGCAGCAAATCAGCACTCATGAAAGCCCGTCAAAATCCTTTTAATGAGGAAACAACTTTGGATTATCACCTCCCAGAAAACGCTCATGTTACTGTAGCGGTGTATGATTTAAGCGGTAAAATGATTGAAATCTTAGAAAATAAAGAACAATCCGCAGGTGATTATCAAGTAAAATGGCGTGCTAATACAGCGACTCAAGGTCTCTACATTGCTCGTATTTTAGTGGATGGTCAGCCAATTCAGTCTATCAAATTAACGAAAACAAACTAATAATCCGTATTGAAAAAAGAGGGGTAACTACATCAGTTGCCCCTTATTTTTTTAAATCCAATAGAAGGTTTTTATCGTAATTAAACATAACACGCTCTTGGTGATTTGATGCCTTTTAAAAATTTTTTTAAACGAATTATTATGAAACCATTCTTTACCCTTACTTTTTTTCTTTTATGCCAAATCCTTTATGCCATTAATATCGAAGTCGGTAGCATTCAAGGCAAAATAACTGATAACCTCAACAGTGAACCCCTCGTAGGAGCTAAAATTACAGTTCAAAATATAAGCGTTGAAACAGATGCACGGGGTGTTTTTGAAATCAATCAAATCCCTGTTGGAAATTATATCCTAATAATTGAAAAATCTGCTTATATCATCCAATCCATACCCCTCAGTATAGAAGCCAATAAAATCGAAAAAATAGCTATTGCATTGAAAATCAATGCTTTAAACTTACCTGAATTCCTTATTACGACCGACCGCGCACTTACAGCAGCTTCATCACAAGTGCTCAACGCACTCGATTTTCAATTGCGCCCAATCAACTCAGCACAAGATTTAATGCGTAATATTCCGGGTGTTGTCACCGCGCAACACGCAGGAGGCGGCAAAGCCGAGCAGATTTACTTACGTGGTTTTGATGCTGATCACGGCACGGATGTAGCGGCTTATGTAGATGGTATCCCCGTGAATATGCCCTCGCACGGTCATGGGCAAGGCTATTTGGATTTACACTTTTTAATACCAGAAGTTGTCAAAAATACAGAAGTTCAAAAGGGAACCTACTTTGCTGAACTCGGAGATTTCGCTACGGCAGGCGCCATAAAATTCAAAACCCTCGATCGTCTTGACAATAATACCCTGCAATTTCAAATTGGCGCAGTTCCTTCTCAGCGCACCCCCTCAGTATCAAGAGGTTTATTGATGTATCAGTTGCCCGTCGCGCCGAAAGTATCGTCGTATATCGCCTCAGAATATATTTTTGCGCCGTCTTATTTTGACGCTTCGCAAAATTTTAACCGCTTCAATCTCATGTCAAAAACAAATTTTGATGTAGGGAAAAATGGCACTTTACGATTATTATTAACTTATTTCAATTCAAAATGGGACGCCTCAGGTCAAATACCGGAAAGAGCCATTGAGCGCGGATTAATAGACCGTTTCGGCGCGATTGATAACACCGAAGGCGGCAACACAGGGCGGCAAAATGCGAGTTTAACATATACGCAAGTGGCTGATAATCAATCATTTGAAGCGCAAGCCTTTGTTTCTAAATATAATTTTGAACTGTTTTCTAATTTTACTTTTTTCAAAGAAGACTCCATCAACGGCGATATGATTCGGCAGCGCGATAACCGCACCATTGCAGGTTTAAATACAAAATATGTTATTTCTTCTGATAAAAATAAATTCACAATGGGCGCAGGTTTGCGCTATGACGATATAGACAACAGCTTGGCAAAAGCACCCAAACGCACGCTGACAGATTACCTTGCCGATGCCCGCATTAAAGAAGCAAATTCATTTTTATATGCAAAAAATGAATTCACTTTATCCCCTAAATTAAGGGCTGAATTGGGCTTGCGTTTCAATTATTTTAATTTTAATGTAACGGATAGATTGCCTACATCAACAGAACATACCAATTATACAGGCAATAATTACCAAACTCAAATTGCGCCAAAATTTAACCTAACTTATTCATTTACAAAGCATTACAAATTATTTTTAAATATAGGCAAAGGCTTTCACTCCAACGATGCCCGCTCGGTGGTTCAAAATACAGCCATTCATTCGCTCCCAAATGCTTGGGGCAGTGAGATAGGATTGCAAGCGCACCCTCTCAGTAATATCGTTGTTTCTGCAGTTGTTTGGAGCTTAGAATTAGACAACGAATTGGTATTTGTAGGCGATGATGGCACCACTGAAGACAACGGTGCAAGCCGCCGCTATGGTCTTGACCTCAGCCTTCGCGCAAAACTCACCGACTGCCTATTTTTTGATGCCGACCTCAATTTATCAAAAGGACGTCTTTTAGAAAAACGTTTCGGAGCAATATTACCAACCGATAATATCATTCCCCTCGCGCCAACACTCACTTCAACCGGTGGTCTGACCGCACAATTTCCGCTCAGCAACGGACACCGCATCGAAAGTGCCTTGCGCTACAGGCACGTCAGCGAACGCGCAGCCAATAAGGAAAACAATGTGCGCGCACTCGGTTATACTTTGGTGGACTTTACAACTCAATATAAAATGAAACGTTATATGGTAGGTTTAAGCCTTGAAAATCTCTTAAATACTAAATGGAATGAAGCACAATTTGATACTGAAAGCCGTTTGAAAAATGAAGCTGCGCCCGTTAGCGAGTTGCATTTTACACCAGGCACACCGTTCGCCATCAAAGCCACTTTTAGCTATTTATTTTAAAATCAACTATTTATACAAGTGAAAAATTTTTCATTTATCAAAATCCTCATCATTGGGGTGGTACTCGGCTTTGGCATAAAATGGTTAGCCTTCGAAGCATTTACCATTCCAACAGAGTCCATGGAGCCGACTATACTGAGGGGGGATGTCGTCTGGATAAATAAAATCACTTTTTCCAATTTTAATAAAAATGACATTGTCGCTTTTGAAAAAAATAAAGAAAATTTTATCAAACGCATAGTAGGCGTGCCGATGGATTCCGTTTATTCCATTGCAAAAAGTGAATCTGTTGAAGAAAATAACAATCCAAACACTCAAGGCAAATACCATATTTACGACCCCCATAAAAAATTGCCTTTCAATAAAAATTATACATTTTATAAAATTCCTCAAAAAGGAGAAACCATCATTTTCAATAAAGCCAATTTTGATTTTTATCAACCTTTGATTGAAACGTATGAAGGTGTACAAGCAGGTCGGCTATTTGATAAAATTTTCATAAATGCCTTAGAATCAAATAGTTATACTTTCAAACAAAACTATTATTTCGTACAAGGCGATAATACTGAGGGGTCTTTAGATTCGCGCCATTGGGGCTTAGTAGCCCAATCTCAACTCATAGGCAAGTCTGTTTATATTCAAAGAAAAAATAGTAGCCAACCAAATAAAATTTTGAATCTTGACTCCAGAGGAGTCACACGTTTGTAGAAAATTGTTACAAAATGTTCTTATGAGTCCAGAGGACTCACACATTTGTAGGTTTATTACAAATATTCGAGTCTTCTGGACTCGTGAAAGTATCTAATGGTTGTCATCTTTCTACAAACGTGAGAGTCCTCCGAACTTTTTTTATCTTTTAAGTAATATTTTAATTCCTACGAAAAGGGTTTTTTCCCCCAATTAAATTTGTTAGCTTTGTGTTTACGAAAAATAACATAAACACATACCCTGTTACTACCAAACTTTTACACTTATGAGACGGTTAACTCTCCTATTCTTTTTATTAATTCAACCATTATTCTCCTTTTCCCAAAGCGAAGGATGGTCATCTTCATGTCATTCTAATCTCCCAACAATTGCGGAAGTCATGATTGATGCCTACGGAACGAATGAATTTTACACCGAATATATGGTTTTAAGGGTCGGTGACCAACCATTTAACCTCCGTAATTTAAGTTTCAAGGTCTTAAATCCTACCAATAATGCCTTCATCGGTTCAGTCAAAGTTGAAGATAATAGTGTCAATGGTGATGCTCTTACGCGTCTGACTGCTGCTGTTGGAAATAGCTGCCAGTACGGGGCGGTATTTAGAGATGTTTTTTCAGAACCTTATTATGGCATTGCACCGCCCCATTCAGCCATTTTATTATTCAATAATAAAGACAGCGTTGATTTAAGTTTTATCCAAAATAATGCTTTTTCAAGCCTTTGTGGTTCAAAAGTATTCACAGCATTTGGCACCATCAAAACGCAATCGCCAGGCGTTTCCATTTTTAGAAATCATCCGCGCAATGGTTCATGCGGCACAACAGGTTGCTTTCGCCAAATTCAAGTGCAATATGAAGGCATTAATGCCCCATTTTGTCAACAAATCACTTATGACATTAAAAATTTACCACATCTTAACACCTCCAATCCGCCCGATGGCTACGGCGACGGCTCTTATATCCGAACAGCTGCCAATGGCATAGTGGCTTACGGTGGCGGCAATCTGATAGGCAATGGTGTACCGATGCCCCCCCTCAGTATGATGTGCATAATTCCACCTCAACCCAATTTCGGAGCTGGTTTTTGGAATGTATCAGTTTTTGAAGGGGCTAATAATTTCACCAATTTTAAAGGATTTTACCAAGCAAAAGGCAATCATGAGCCGAGTGTAACGGCTTCAACAGGCAGTTTTGAGTACAATTCAGCGCGAGATGGGTGGAAACCCTACGAAGCAGCTTCCGAAGCACACCCGACTTATGGCGCGTTATCCGCTTACGATGGCTGCAATGTGCAAGTTGATAATTTCAGTACCATCGCTAAAAGGCGTGGTTTTCCTTGTGGCGATTATGCTCTGCGCCTCATCAATTACGATGATTTTATACGCATCCGCATTGATACCAACGGTGACGGCACTTGGGAATTTGATAAATCCTACAATGCTCCCGTTTGTTCGACAGGCTGCAATACAGATATTTGGCAAGGCACGCTCAATTCGGATTCAAAAATGGAAATTTCAGGGTACGATATTTCTAAATCTTACAAAACGCATCTTCTTTTTAATAAAAAAAATACCAGCCCTTCTTCCATCCAAATTACAGCCACAACAACGCCTTCGTTAGCTTGTAATTCAGCAACGGGCAGTATTAATTTAAAGGTTTTAGGTGGCGTTTCGCCATATAAAATAGCATGGTCAGGCGTGACACCGATTGCAAACGATGTTTTTATTGCTCCCAATTTGTTATCAGGCACATATAAAACAACTATTACTGACTTTAAAGGTTGTCGAGATTCTGCTCAAATATTAGTGCCTCAAATCAATAATTTGAAAGCCAATGCCAGTAAAGACACGGCATATTGTGCAGGCGGCATCGCTATACTGAGGGGGTCGAGCAACATCGCAAATAATAGTTTTGAATGGTCAACACTCTCAGGCTTATTTATTTCAAACCAACCTATTGTCAGCGTATCTCCTTCAATACCAACAAAATATGTATTAAAAATAAACGACATAAATAATTGCTTTGCAACAGATACCGTTGAGGTAAAAGTCAATAATTTGCCTTATCTCAACTTAACCATTTCAACACCTGATACCATTTGCAATGAAATATTGCCCACTTTGAAAGTACAAGGTGCGCAGAATTATATTTGGTCATCATTCCCGCAGATAGCAGGAGCGGCTTTGAGCAGTCGGACGGGCGATAGCGTAGTACTTTTCACCATTTTGCTACCCGCTCCCCAATATGTTTTGAAGGTGGAAGGCACTGACGCAAACGGTTGCAAAAATACGGCGCAAACCACCCTCGTGATTATACCGTTGCCCAATGCTAGCATTAAACCTGTCAATGACACCCTCTGTGCCGATGGGCAACCGCGTATTTTAGAGACAACACCCATTTCAGGTGGGCGATTTCATGTAGAGGACAGACTTGGTAAGACTATACCAAATGCCATAGTCAATTCTAAGTATTATCCCACAACTTCAGGCGTTGGAAAATTTACAGTTTACTACGAAATCATCAATGCTCAAGGGTGTAAAATCAACCCTGCCATTGAGATTAATGTCAAATCATGCACCATTTGTCCACCGTCAGACACGACAAAAACCATAAATTATAGCTGCGACCCCTCAATAGTCGGCATTAAAACCATCGTTTTACAAAGTCGAAATGGCTGCGATTCGGTCGTGTTATCCAATACCATTTTATCAAAAAATGATACTGTTATTGTAGAAAAAAAGACCTGTATTGTAGGCAGAATTGGTCAAACCATTGAAAAATTTATAAATCAAAATGGTTGTGATAGTATCGTTTTCAGTCGCACACTTTTAAAGCCAAGCGATATTGAATTTGATATAACTCTTTCAAAATCAATTAGTTGTGTAGGAAAAAGTGATGGTGTGGCGGAGGTCAAAATGCTCAAAGGCGGTACCCCTCAGTATAGGCTGCGTTGGAGCAATGGCGACACCAGTCTGACCATTAAAAATTTAAAAAATGGTATTTATACTTTGAGTATTACCGATGTCGAGGGCTGTCAAACGGTAGATTCTATTCAGTTGAAAGAGCCTACTCCCCTCAGTATGGAAGCCGTTGGCATGCAACCACAGTGCTTGGGCGATGAATATGGTACGATTCGTTTTAACTCAGTAAAAAATGGTACTGCTCCCTATCAATTTTTTATTGATGGTCAAAACAAACCAGTCAATTCACTCCCTTTTACTCTACAAAATGTGAGAGTAGGGCATCACACTTTGAAGATTTTAGATAAAAATAATTGCCAATTTGATACAACAATTCAGGTAAAAGAAGGACGGAAATTGGAAATAGATTTGGGCAGCAATCTATCCATCGTTTTAGGAGATAGTATTAGCCTCAATGCATTTTTCAGTTTACCTATAAAATATGCAAAATGGACACCATCAGAAAATATCAAGTGTGATAATTGTATTCCAACTATCGTAAGACCTTTGAAAACGACGACTTATAAGTTGACAGTGCGCGATTCGGTAGGCTGCCAAGCCAGTGATGATATTACCGTATTTGTAGAAAAACAACGGCGTGTATTCATCCCTACATCTTTTAGCCCTAACGGTGATAACATGAATGATATTTTCATGATTTATGCGGATAAAGAAGTCAGCCAAATAAAAATCTTCCAAATATTTAACCGTTGGGGTATTCAAGTTTTTGAAGCCACCAATTTTCAACCGAATGATGTAGCAAATGGTTGGGATGGCATGTTTCAAAACAAAGCCCTCATGCCAGATGTTTTCGTTTATCATGCTATCGTTGAATATAAAGACGGTAAAAGTGCCATTTTTCAAGGCGATGTCACTCTATTTAAATGAGGAGTTTAAAAGAAAAAAGCAGCAAGGAGAACTAACTCTTTGCTGCTTTTTTTTTATGATAATTTGATTTTATCAATAAGACCATAGGTCATGTTCAAAGTTAAAAATCTCTTGTTTGATTTTTTCACCTTCGAGCAAAATATCCATGCCTTGCAAATAATCTTGCAAACGACGGTTCTGTACATTGGATTCTTTAGAAATATAGCTTGAAAAACGGCGTAATTCAAACAAATCTTCCCAAGACATAGGGTTAGAATCGTTGCCATCAACAAATGCTTTATGGCGAGCTAAGTATTCGCGACAATCTGGATAACGCACCCAGAACAATGGTTGCTCATAAGAAAAATTGCCCAATTCATCAGTCACATCTTTCAAAGGTGCAATACCAAGAATGCGAACTTTGAGTGTTGAATACTGCTTATCGAAAAACCATTCTTCTTTCACACGGAAGCGTTTGATGTCGTCCGTATTCAACTTATTGACAACGATTTTGAGTACAGTCTCATACGTAATCGGGTTAACTTGCTGAATAGTATCCACGCTGCTGCCGATAGTCGAAACTTCTTGAGGTGTCAACTTATACCAAAACTTATCGTTATCGGTTTTATAGGCTTTGATACCCGCTGTGCTATCTTGAATACCTTTCAGAAGAATAGAGATGAAAGGCTCTTCAGGGTACATAAACGCCAAGTTTATCTTCTCGCGCACGTCAATAACGCGCCAAACACGCTTGCGCCACATAATGTCGGACTCCCGAACAGGTTCCCAAGGTAAAACCTCCTTTTCCAATATTGTTTTTTCTTCGACAATACCATCAAGGGGTGCGTCTGCATCTTTAGGTACATCGCCTTTATTTTCAGCTGGTTCAATTTTTACTTGCTGTTGATTGCTCACAGCACCACCAGTTGAAGGTGTTGAACTTGGTGTCGTTGAAGGGGTAGTCTGAGGTGTTGTGGTTGTTGGAGTAGTCGTTGTAGCAGGTGTCGGTTTTTTTGCCGGTGCACCAACTTTAGTAAAATCAGGAAAATCATCATTGTTATTGACGGTAACATTTTCCGGAACTTGTGCAACGATAATACTTGTAAACAAGCAGAACATTACCAAAGAGAGCCATTTGAAAGTTGACTTCATGTTGCTGGATGACGTGTTTTAATTAAAAAAAGTCTTTTATTCGTTGAAAGTATGCCTATTTTCATAAGCATACTGAGGGGGTGTCCCTCTTTTTAAACTATAAAGAAAACGTGTCAATGCCTCATTTAGTATCTATAAATAGTTAAAATTGACTTTGACACGTTTTATTATAACGGAGTATTCACTTTACAAAGAAACTCATAGAACCAAGGTCACGAGCGGCAAGGTCACCGGGGCAACGAGCTTTAATACTCATAAAGCTATATTGATCTCCTGGTTTTGCTGCGGATGTTAAACGAGTTGCATCTGCGTTAATCGGTCCATTTACATTGGCTTGACGGGGATCTTCTCGTCTTGCAATATGTACCATTGCATAGCTTTGAATGCTACAAGTTGCTGCAAAATCAAAATTTTCCAAATCGGCTCTTAATCCGTTAAAGGCAGCCATTTCACCAGAACCGATGACACCTCCTTTCCTGTTACCATATTTTACTACAGGGTCAGGTATCATTTTAACTCTGAATTTTTTAGTAGCATTCAAGCCTCCTGTTGCTGTAACAGTAATGATAGCCTCTCCGGGTTTAGATACTCGGACATTATAATTATTATCATTTACTTTACTAATATCACCGCCAGTCATGCTTACTCTAAGGTCATTTGAAGACACACCCGCAGCAGATACTGCTATAGGGTTATCAACACCAACATAGAATACATTCATTTTTTCAGCTGAAACAGTAACTGATTTCTCACCAACTTCATATTCAAACTCACCTTGAGCAGATGTAGTTTCGCCTGTTACAGGATTACGAATAGATGCGGTAGCTTTAATGGTTTGTTTACCAATACCACTTGGAGTAGTTTCATAATGACCTACACCATCCTTAATAGGTAATCCTCCTCCATTAACTGAAATTGATAAACCCTGCCCAGGGTTATCTGAATAAGCCCCCAAATAAACATCGGCTTCAAATTTATCACCTCTGATTAAATAAGCTTTTTTAGGCGCAATAGCAACTCTAAACTTATTCAATTTAATCTCTATTCTACCACTCACTTTATCCATGAAATAGTTGAGCAGTGCTGTCTCTGAAGTTTTAGCATCTGCCGTCATTTTAGTGAGTGCTGGCATAACCGCAGCCACGGGCATGTGAGCAAATTTTAAATCAACCCATGTTTTAGCTTCTGCGCCAGCCGGAATTTGATCGACTTGCAATGCAATGGATTTGGATAATTTCTCTCTGTCAGCTGGATCTTCAATAGCTGCTAAAAATTTAGCTCTCGTTTCTCCAATTTTTTTTTCAATTTCTCCACCTCTACCTTTGCCACCCGCAGCAGTTAAGAAAAGATGAGTAGGAATATCTTTATCTTTATACTTTATAGGACGACCATCACCGTGTTTAGGATCAAGACCACCCGCAGCAGTTACTAACTCATTCGTTACGCCTGAAATATAAGATTCGAACTCCTTAGAAATTTCGATAACTTTATCTGCTTGATTTTTATAACTTGCATACTTAGCAGGATTTGTTTCGGCTTGTTTATCAATCGCAGTTTTCATATCACCATTTGATTTTGAAACGATGACATTAGAATCTTGAATCCCTTTGTTCAATGAAAAGAAAGCATTGATAATCTCAGCCGATACGTTCAAGGCAAGCATCGCGGTCAGTACGAGGTACATCAAGTTAATCATTAACTGCCGCGGTTCCTTAGGTATTGACATGTTTTATAACTTTTTATCTAATTAATTAAAATTGGTTTTGGATATAGACTCAAATACTGAGGGGGTATGTGCATTCACAACCTTGTAATTCAGTAAAGAATCAAGCAATATTATCTACTAACATTTGACATAGCAGACAACATACCGCCATAAACTGCATTAAGAGAGCCCAAGTTTTTGTTCAAAGCAGCCATTTGCTCTTTGTACATCTTAGTATCTTCCATAGCATCACTCATATTAGCCATCGCTTCAGTGAGTTTTGAATAAAAATTATTCATTGAAGCAATTTGCTGCTGAGTGCCAGAGAAGTCAACTTCTTGCAATGCTTTAAGCGAGCCAAGACTTTTTGACATACCTTGAAGTTCAGTCAACATACCGCTCAATTTGTTTTCTACTACTTCGCCATTCAAACCTGGCAATTGTGGTTGAGGAGCTGCCATACCGCCCAATTGGAGTGCACCAATTTTGGAATCGTAATCACCGAGTCCTGGAATTAATTTGTCCCAGTAATAATCAGGTTCAGGGCCTATTAAACCAAGCATTAAGAACAAGCCCGCTTCAGTGAGAAGACCAATAGTCAACATCTCTGTAGCGTATTCCCAGCTTTGGATTTTGAAGAGTGCACCGACCAATACCACGGACGCACCGATACCAATAATTAAGTTTTTAAGGTACTTGAATCCTTTCGATTTTATGAAACTCATATCGTTCAAAGTTTAGAATAAGGTTAATAAAAAATTTTAATCCGTTTCAATAAAGTAAATAAAAATCTCTCTATCAATTTCACTTTAAAAAGAATAAAGATGTAATTGCAGAAAAGTGTATGTCTTTAATAAGTGTAATTGGGCTTGTAAATTTTTTGCAGAGATTCGTAAAAAATTTAATATAGGCGAGAATCGTGCCGATTTCTAAGAAAAAATACTGAGCGGTATATTTTTTTTTATAATACCCCTCAGTATTTTCAACTTATTAATATTTCAATTAAAAATCATTTATTGAGCGACCTAAGAATGTCAATGCACAACGGAAACCTACGTAAGATTTAGTAGTATCTTGGTATTCAAAAGTCCGCGAACCTGTTTGCAAATAATAGGCAATGTCTTTCCAAGAGCCACCACGAATCACTTTGCGCTTTTTAGCAGGAGAGTCTTCATCTTTAGCATCCACTCGATAGTCAGGGTTAAAATCATGGAAACCTTGATTATTATCACTATAAGCAGTGATTGTCCATTCCGCGACGTTACCTGACATATTGTACAGACCATAATCATTCGGGAAGTAGGCATCTGCTTTCACAGTATATTGACCACCATCTTCAGGATAATTACCACGACCTGGCTTAAAATTGGCTAACAAACAGCCTTTAGAGTTACGAGTGTAATATCCACCCCAAGGATATGGTGCCAAATCATGCCCACCGCGAGCAGCATATTCCCATTCATATTCTGTTGGTAAACGGAAATCTTCAGTATTGACTTCGCTACCTTTATAGGCATTCCATAATTTTGTTCTCCACCAGCAGAAAGCGCGAGCCATGTGCCAGTTTACACCGACTACAGGATAGTCGTCGAAAGCTGGATGCCAAAAATAGTTACGTGTCATTGGCTCATTGTAAGAATAAGCGAAATCACGAATCCAGCACAATGTATCTGGATAAATTTTCACTTTTTTCTTGAAAAACAAGTCCCCACGCTTGACATTTTTATTAGCATTTTGCCAATTGCCGTTGTTCTGAGCAGCACGCTGCCAATCGTATTCTTGGTACTCAACGATGAATTTGTCAACGTTAAGTTCTTTTTTGCCTTCGAACTTATCTTTACCATCGTAAAAGAGAGTTCCTAAGGTTTCATCTTCCCAATCGATTTCTTGCTCCCAATCGATGACTTGTTTGCCATCATCACTTTCGAGATAATGGTCAAGGAGAGCATGCGCCATTGAGTCTCTTACCCATTCTACGAATTGGCGATACTCATTATTGGTGATTTCAGTATCGTCCATAAAAAAGCCTTGAATGGACACGGCCTTCGGCTTATTCATGTAAACGTTACTGACATCTTGGTCGCTCGCACCTGCGTGGAATGTCCCCGATGGAATATAAACCATTCCATAAGGATTAATTCCCTTCCATGTAGGTCGGTCCTGAGCGCCGATTAATTCGCCGCCTTGTTTTTTACCGCACGAAGCGATAGTAAGCCCGAAGGCAATCAGCATCAGAATTGCTTGTGATTGTCTTTTCATCATTGCTTTAAACACTCGATTTTCCTTCAATTTTGAAAATATAAAAAGGAGTTTTTCTCCAAAAAAAACGCCCAAATATAGATTGTTTTGTAGAGAAACAAAAATTAAATTATTGTATTATTTTGATATTCAGTATGTTGTTGTTGTCAATGCTTTGTAAAAACGTCTTCCTCACTTATAAAAGTATGTATGAGAAAAAATTTTTTTGTTTTTAAAAATTATCAACTTTAGTGAAGACAAATATCGGAGAGAAATCCAGTAATCAATTGATTATCAATTGATTACGCAATAAGATTCAGTTAAAATCGATACTTGTATTCGTTTTTTTAGATGCTTCACCAACCATAAAAATCAGAACCTTGGATTATATATAATTGGTGGTAATTTACTCTTTCCAAATTCTTTGCCAAGATTGTATTGCAAAACAATTTCGTGCGTTCCTTGCGATACAGTTTTTATGGCACTCAATGTAATATCATAAGAATAAGCAAGCATTAACTTAGAATTTAACTTCAAACCTCCAAAGGTGGCTATGGCATCTTGACTATTTTTATTGTATCCTCTAAACGTTGCCCCTAAAAAAATATTATCATTGTATCGCACAAAGGTAGAAAAATCCATCTGAGTTTGTACTGCATCTGATTTAATTAACATTGATGGATGAATTGTTATATTATTTGTCAATTCAAAATGCGCTCCAAAGAGAGCAAAATAATTCCTTTTCAACACAACATTAATATCACTCTGACCCGTCAGTTTCAATTTAGGCTCCAAGATATTGCTCGATGAAAGCCCCCCTTCAAATTTTTCGTTTTTAAAAAAAATCCCCACATCAAAAGTAGGTGTCGTGCCACTTATAGATACTGCTGATAAAATTTTATCTTTATGATCAATTACACCTTGATTGTAATTACCTTCGGGCGTCCTTAATTTTGCGCTATTCAAAGAACCTTGCACTATGCCTCCTGCCGCACCGAATGATAATTGTCCATCACCCATTTTTATGATATAGTTATAACTTGCTTTCGCCGTCAACCCATTCCGCGCACCGATGCTCTCATTATGGATAGAAAAACCTACTCCACTGCTCACTATACTGAGGGGTAGCGCCACATTCAAATATTGTGTCACAGGATTCCCATCAATGCCTACCCATTGCGAGCGAAAACCGCCTGTGGCTTCCAATGTCCCTTTTAACCCAGCCGCTGCAGGATTTACGCCGTAGGGATTCAATATGTATAAGCTATACTGAGCAGGTTGTTGTGCATAACTGCTTGATAGCGAGAAGATTATAAAAAACAATAAGACGTAAATCTTCTTCATGGTAACGCATTTAGTATTATGTGATAGATTATTGAGCTACAAATCAAAAGAAAATTTTATAACTCAACGACCATTTTTTTCATCTCTTCAACGGTTTCAACAGGCAATTGACAAGTATAGTTTTGGCACACATATATATACGTGTGATTTTCCTCTTGCCTACCCCTGAGTAAAGGTAGTTTTTCATCTTCTTCAACGCTTGCCATCACTATTTTATTAGGTAAAAACAACGAATTAACTTCCCTTGCTTTTTCAAAAGCGTATTTACCGACTATCGCTATTTCATAAGGTGGCTTCACAGCAGATAAAACCACGCTTGCCCATTTTGCAAAACTCGACGGATAACGCTCTATCACTTCCAAAACCGAACGCAACATATTCATTGACAAGGTTTTATACATCTCGTTGTCAAATATAATTCCAAGTCGCATCAAGTTTTTCGCCATTGTCGAATTGGCTGAGGGCGTAGCATTATCGTACAAATCTTTTTTTCTCAGCGGAATATCCTTTTGACTTTCAGACGTAAAATAAAATAAATTATCTTCTTTATCAAAAAAATGCTCTATCACATAATCTGTATATTCGCTGGCAAGATATAAATATTTTTGATTGAAACTAATACTATATACGTCTGTTAACGCTTCTATTAACAACGCGTAATCTTCTAAGAAGGCATCATATTGTTTGATACCATTCTTATACGTATGATAAAGCCCTTTATCGTTGTCTTTTTTAAAGTTTTTTAAAATAAAATCTAAATTTTCCACTGCTATAGCCAGATAATGTGCATTACCCAGTGCTTCATACGCCCGTGCATAAGCCGAAATCATCATCGCATTCCAAGAAAGCAATATTTTATCATCCAATCCAGGCTTAATACGTAAGTCTCTGATTTTGAATAATTTATAGCTGCTTTCCTTTATTTTTTTCTTCAAAAAATGAATATCTAATTTCTTCCAATCGGCAAATTCTTCGTAACTTTTAGGCCGCCAAAGGATATTTTTTTCTTCCCAATTGCCTTCTTCCGTCACATCATAAAATACGCAAAATAAGGGTGCATCTTCTCCTAAAATTGCTTCAATTTCAGATTTATCCCATACATAAAATTTGCCTTCTACGCCTTCTGAATCTGCATCATACGCCGAGTAAAAGCCCCCCTCAGTATGAAGCATTTCTCGCTCTATAAAAGCAAGCGTCTCCTCAATCGTTTCTCGATAAATATCTTTTTTAGTAATTTTATAAGCATCGCATAACTCATTGATTAGCAAGGCATTATCATACAACATTTTTTCAAAATGCGGGATTAGCCACTCTCTATCCGTCGCATAGCGTGCGAAGCCGCCACCGATTTGGTCATAAATACCGCCTTGAATCATCTTCGTCAAGGACAACTCCGCATGTGCTAAAGCTTCAGAATTTTTTGTATAAAAATAATATTCCAACAGATACTGAATACACATCGTACCCGGAAATTTAGGCGCACCGCCAAACCCACCTTCCACGCTATCAAAACGCTGGCGCAGACTATAAAAAATATTATCCAATAAATCCTGTGTAAAAGCCCCCCCCTCAGTATTTATAGGTGATAGGTGATTTGCGATAGGTGATTTGATATAATTTTTATCCGAATTCTTAATAATTTCCATCATCTGATTAGCTTGCTGCTCTACAATATCGTGCTTATTTTGAAAAGCATTCGACATATTGTGCAACACTTGCCGCCACGACGGACGACCATGCGCCTCTTGCGGCGGATAATATGTGCCTGCGAAATATGGGCGTCCATCGGGCGTGAGAAAACAATTGAGGGGCCAGCCGCCACCACCGCTGATAATTTGGCACGCCTCCATATATATTTGGTCAACATCGGGGCGTTCCTCTCTATCCACTTTTATGTTTATAAAATGAGCGTTCATCATCGCCGCCGTCTCTTCATTTTCAAAGCTCTCGCGCTCCATCACATGGCACCAATGGCAGGTCGAATAGCCAATACTCACCAATATCGGCTTGTTTTCAGCTTTTGCCCGCTCAAAGGCTTCGGGTTTCCACGCATACCAGTTGACGGGATTGTAGGCATGTTGGAGTAGATATGGAGAGGTTTCGTTTATCAGTTTATTCATAAAATCTTTTTTCTCTTATTTTATTTAAAAAGTATTCATCAATATCAACTTCGTAAGTGAATTTTTCACCATTAAAAAAAACTGCTTTAGCTATTAAATGAACTTTTCCTAAAGCAGATTTAGGGATTTTTATCAAAAAAACACCTTCTTTTGAATCTGCTTTAATTTGATTTAAAAACATTTCAGATGATTCAATAAACGGGTCTGTAAAATAACTTTCTATTCTGATTGAATCTGTTTTTATTGTATTCAGCATGAAGCGAGGCTTTTTTAAGCCTTGAAAGCCGCCAAATCTTAATAAATTTAAAGAGGTTTTAAGAAGATTTTTTTTATAGGCATTCCAATGTATATCCTTTAAGGTTTTATCGTATGCATCAAGTCTTATAATATGATAATGGGAATCTATTTTTCCAGTGATAGTTGTTTCATGACCATCTATTGACATTCTATCCAATTCCGCATTAGTACACCAAAAGCCTAAACTATCAAAAGAAGAACAGATATATTCCCAATCTTGTTTAGTCAATTTCCTTTCAGTTGAAAATGAATCCCTATTAAAATTTATAGTTTTAAGCCTGTAATCCAAATCATTGTACTTTTCAAAAATAACAGTTGAAGAATAAGTCCAACTATCGCCTGTACTTATCATATAAGATTCCTTTGCCTGACTCCACCGATAAGAAGCTATATTGTCTTTGAAATCTCTATCTTTAGGAAATTGCTCAAAACACTTATCCGTTTGTTTTATCTTAATTTCAGGCTGATTGCAGGCTGACAAAAGTATAAGGTTTAAATAGAAAAGTAATTTCGTATTCATTTTCAAGGTATTAAAGTTAAAAAAACGCTTTTTTACTGAGGGGGTGTTTCATTGAATATAAAACAAATTGTTTAAATTTTAACGCTACAAACTATGGCTTATTTTTAACAAAACCCTCAAGCTCATTCCACGTGAGTAAAACAGGTACATGATTCCAATCATAAACTGATTTTTGACTTCCATAACGCCCTTCTTTTCTATTAAAATAAAAGGCTAAACCGTCTTGATTGATAGAGCAAATATTGCGAGATACTTCAAAAAATGATGAACCATTGCTACAATCCAAATCCTCTTTTTTAAGTTCTTTTATTTTATTGGTCAAAAGAGTATTCAATTTTGAAATAGAAATAGGCGTTAAATTAATAACATCTTCAAGCCTCAATTCCTCCCAAATACTGTCTTTTAAAGCATAGTTACAAGCTTTCAACCCTTCTTTACCATTAGAAATTATCAGGTTAATAAAATTGTTTTTAGTTTTAAAATCGTATAAATTTAATGAGTTATAGTAACGATTTTCCTTATAAAGATTCAGTTGATCATAAATAGACTTTTTGGTCATACGAATACCCACCCATTCTTTTAGACCTTGATAAACAGGGTTTAAAAACAAAGAACTAATACAAAGTGAATCTTTGACCCTTTCATAAATGGTATATTTTGAGGGTAATTTATAGGACTGAATAACGGCATCTAAAATACAGTTGAATGTTGCTCTCTTACTTTCCGTAGAAAGGGAATCATAATATTTTGCCAAATGAAATGTTGAACCAATATCAACACTAAAAGGAAGCCTTTTGCCAAGGTATGAAGGTAAAAAAATCATGTTGTTTCTACTAAATTGTCTGTTATCATTAGAATATAAGTCTTTATTAGCTAATAAAAAAGTATCAATCAAGCTGCCTTGAAAATTCGAGATTGAATGTGCAGTTGGAGGGCATAACCATTTGCCCGATTGATCAATAATGCCTTTCTGCCCATTATCTGTTATGACAAACGCATATTTGTTATAAAAACGACTCAATAACTTGAAATTTGCCTGCTGAACAATTTGCCCTGACGAATCTGCAAAACCATAAGTGACGGAGGAATCAGCCCATTCTTTTACCAAATAATAAAAATGGGTGTTGGTATCCCTCAAAATGTGTTTATACTGAGGGGGTACTAACATCTTGCCTTCTATATTCCACAAACCTGTTTTATTATTTGAAATACCTATGCCTACATTATTGTAAAAAGGAAAAGGCTTTTTAAATATAGAATCAGAAATGGGTTTGCCTTTGAGGTCGCAAAGCCGCCAATTATTATCCAAAGCATTTAACTCAAATTCATTGTAATAAATGAAAGAATCTTTCTTAATATTGGGAAAATCGGCGCGTATCCATAGCACACGATCATTTTCAGGGGCAACTATTGCAAAATTTTCAAGAGGTACTATTACTTTTCCAAGCGTATTCACAACGCCTACTTTTCTATTTTGAAGGTCTTCAACTACCACTATATCATTGGCAAAATTGGCTTGTAAAACATTGTATTGTGGTAAAAAATCTTTGATAGACCCATCTGGAGCCAATATTTTCTGCTTTTTAGTCAAAGTATCTTGAAGAATAGTGTAGTCTCCAGAGTAACTTTTGAGTTTATACTGAGGGGGTACTACCAGATTGCCTTGTGCATCTATCAGCAACTCAACACCGTCATACGTTTTTAAAGATACCGTTTTATGGCTTGAAAAATCAAGATATTGCCTAAAATCTGCTTCTAAAGGAAAAGAATTAGGTGTATAAAAATGGAGTTTTTTATCTTTTACTAAAAACAAAAAATTATTGCCTTGATATTGAGATTGTACATTTTCAACAGCCCCTGCATAATCAAAATCATCTGGTAATATAAGTTTCCAAGCCACATCATAGACTCCCCATTTATTATTTCTCTTAGCTACATGATGCTGAGGGCAGTAAATATCACCTAAATAATTACCTTCTAATTCTATTCTCTCAACAGTAGATGATAAAAATTGTAATTGGTCATATTCAGGCTTTACTAACCAAGCCTTTTTAGCAATATTATAAATTCCAATCTTGTTTTCTTTTGTTTTTAAGGAAAATAAGGTATAAACTGAGGCAGGTGGATTAAATTCAAAAGGGTGAATCTCTAAATATTCCATTGGAATAACAGTTTCACCCTGAGTGTTCACCATCCCATATTCCCGATTTTTAGTTTTAGGATTAATTTTACTGACGCTGAAATATACATCCTGAACCATTCGATTTAAAGCAATACTGGTATCTACTGTAAAGCCCTTTTCAGTATCAAATAAATAGCGGGCATTTTGATTGAAGTCTCTCAACAAAAAAGTAGTTTCACTTAATTGGTAAATATTTTCATAGGTATTGGGCAATAAGATTTGAGATTGACTATTCGCTAAACCATGTTGAGTGATTTGATAAATATACGGCTTGATGTGAGTGGTATCGGATGTAATAAAAAGGTGTGGATTGTTGGTAAATTTTACTTCAAAGTGGTTGGGCTGTACCAATACTTTACCTTTTTCATCAATGACTCCCCATTTTTTACCGATTTTGGCTTCATAAACGCCAGCTTCATGGTTTCTGATATTGTCATACTGAGGGGGTAGCATAATATTGCCGCGCAAATCAACGACGCCATATTTACCATTTTTCCTGAATTTTAAAAGGGTCGAGCCTTCGGATTCTAAAACGGCTTGTAGTCCACGAAGATTATTATCAGGAAATAAATAATAATAATTAGGGTCAACCATTGAAGCAGTATTAGGACGGCACATTTTTGTCGGCAAAATATCGAGGAAATCCCATTCTCCCGATAACGCATTTTCACCTTGCTGATTCAATAAAAAAGCGCGTTCTGTGGTGGAAGCAATATAATAATGTAAACCTACATTTTTAATGTTTTCATACTGAGGGGGTATTGCCCAAGCACCTTTATTATTTCTGAACCCATAAAGACATTCTGAGTTATCCTTTTCGGGAGTCAATATATTATCACCATCGGATTGATATAAAATTTCTCCTTTATCGCTGAATATTCTATAAAATGCGATAGGATGCTCATAATTGTATATGTTTTGATGAAGAATGGCATTTATTTTTCCATTCCGGAAATACAAGGTATCTGTATTAATTCTCTCCTCAGAATAGCGTCCTTTTGACCATAATTTATTGTCAGATGTCCAAGTCTCATATCCGCTTTTTGAATTAATATTAATCACAATAAGATTATTCGACTCGTCGTAATGAAATACTTTTTTTGTCGAGCTATCAACATGAGTTGTAATGTTTTTTAATTTTGATATTCGATCATATTCGACAACACTATCTGCTGAATAGCCCCATGTTGAAAAACGAATTGAGCCATAGTATTGTCCAAGTGTATTGCCTTCATAACCAAAAGTAAAAATAGAATCTTTAACCCACCTTTTCATTGCGGTTTGTCCGTTTTCAAAGCCATATTCGAGATAAAGCGTATCATTATCTTTGAGAATGAGGTGCTTTTTCAAGCTGCCATTGTACCAATTTTCTTTGATAATTTTATTTTGAGCAGAAAGGGTAAATGAAAAAAATAGGGTAATTAGGGATAAAAATAGGGTTTTCATGATGTGGATAGTCGTTTTTAAAGTAAAAATAGGGTTTTAAAATTATTGTAACAAGTATAAAACGGAGAAAGATATATTTTTATTTAAAAACACTTTTTTACTGAGGGGTATCCCACCTAAAACTCAAAACTCAACCCATCATACGCCAGCTCAACGCCCGCAGGCAAGGTCAAATTAACGTCTTTTATTTTGCCCATATTGTGATTAATGTGAACGAAATAAGCTTTTTCGGGCTTGATTTCTTTCACAATTTCGAGGGCTTGAGCGAGATTGAGATGTGAATGGTGTTCGGTGTGATGTAAGGCGTTGAGGATGAGGATTTTAGCACCTATTATTTTTTTAAATTCAATATATTCAATTGATTTGCAATCAGTTATGTAAACTAAATCTTTGAAGCAGAATCCTAAAACTGTATTGCCCATACCATGCGATACTTCGATGGGTTGTATTTTAATATCGGCTATTTCTATTATTTCATCTTTTGAAATATTGACAAAATCCAAACGCGGTGCGCCAGGGTACGGGTTTTCATCAAAAGCATACGCAAAACGCTCGCGCAAAGCGGCTTGTACTGAGGGGGTAGCATAAAGGGAAATATGCTTTTTATATCTGAAATTAATAGGGCGTACATCGTCGAGACCGGCAATGTGGTCGTTGTGCTCGTGCGTGAAAAGGATGGCTTCTACATTGTCGGCACCTGCTCGCAGCATTTGTTGACGGAAATCGGGACCTGTATCTATCACGATATTTTTATCGCCGATAGTGACCATTGCGGAGGTGCGTAGGCGGTGGTCTTTAGGGTCTTCTGAAGTGCAAATAGCGCAATGGCAGCCGATAACGGGGATGCCTTGAGAAGTACCTGTGCCGAGAAAAGTGAAACGCATCATAGTTTAATTATTGATTATAAGTTAATGGGCTTGAAGGTGTTGCCTTCATTTGATTAACGCCCATAAAAGTACGCTTGTCTATTTGTATTTTATGATTAAAATTTTTACCCATATTTAGCCCCTCCGGGGCATCGTTTAAGTAATTACAAAATTTATGGCAAAATTTCTGACAAAATTTCTAACTTTCCCTTTTTAAAATTTAAAATCAAACTCAATCTTATGAAAAAACAATTTGTTTATTTTTTACTGATAAAATCCCTGTTTTTTACCTTTTATACTGAGGGGGTCGCCCAAAAGGCTATCACTCTTGAAGATATTTGGCAAAAATACACCTACCGAACCAAGGGCGTTCCGGGCTTCAATTTTTTAAAAGATGGTAAGCATTATGCTACTTCTGAAGGTAAAAATATTATCAAAAATGACTTAACCACGGGGCAAGCTGTTGGTAAGATTTATGAAGGCACTGCTGCCTTTGACGACTATACTTTTAGTGCCGATGAGTCTAAAATTTTACTCTCAAAAGACTTGGAAAACATCTATCGGCACTCGTCCAAAGGGTTTTATCAAGTGTGGGATGGCAAGGCATTGAAACCGCTTTATGCTACTGCCAAACAGATTAATCCGACTTTTAATAGCTTGAATACTCAAGTGGCTTTTACAAGCGATAATAATTTGTATATCAATGATTTACAAAATAATAAAATAACGCAAGTGACAAAAGATGGGGCTAAAAATAGCATTATCAACGGCTTGTGCGATTGGGTGTATGAAGAGGAGTTTTCATTCACTCGGGCATATGAATGGTCCCCTGATGGCTTGAAAATAGCGTTTCTGAGATTCGATGAATCGGCAGTGCCGGAATATACAATGCAGACGTACGACAACACCATGTATCCTCATAATGTCACGTTTAAATATCCAAAAGTGGGTGAAAAAAACTCGGTGGTGACGGTGTGGATTTATGATGTCAAAAAAGGCATTTTGAAGCAGGTGCAGACAGGTGCGGCAGAGTATTTTCCACGCTTGAAATGGACACCTGACAATCGGTTGATTGTATTTAAAATGAATCGTTTACAAAATGAATTGGAATTGCTTTTAACGGATTCTCAAACGGGTAAAACGACTTTATTTTTGAAAGAAACCAATAAATATTTTGTGGATTTGGAACTCAATGATGACATCGCTTTTTTGAAAGACGGTTCGTTTATCAAGTCGTCTGAATCGGATGGTTATAACCACATTTATTTATACGATAAAACTGGTAAAATCATCCGCCAACTCACTAAAGGCAACTGGGATGTTCGGAAAGTGTATGGTTTGGATGAAGTGAATGGCGAGGTTTTTTATCAAGCCTCCAAGATTTCGCCGATGCAAAAAGAGGTATATTTTGTCAAATTGGATGGCTCAAAAGACCATGTATTGGGCGGTGTAGATGCTGAAATAGGAACTAATAATGCTGAATTTAGTAGCAATTTCTCTTATTTTGTTTTGAATCATTCTACAAGTAATATTGCTGCCACTTATACGGTTTATGACAATCAAGGGGTTAAAATTCGGACGATTGAAGATAATAAAGGTGTAGAAATCTTGCAAAAAGATTATAACACACAGCCTATCGAATTTTTCAAATTTACCACTTCTGAAAATGTGGAATTGAATGGTTGGATGATAAAACCTGTTGGTTTTGACCCCGCTAAAAAGTATCCCGTTTTTATGACACAATATTCAGGACCGGGCAGTCAGCAAGTAGTGGATGGGTGGAAAGGACAGGATTATTGGTGGTATCAGATGCTGGCTCAAAAGGGTTATATGATAGTGTGCGTTGACCCACGCGGTACAGGCGGACGCGGCGAGGAATTTAGAAAAATGACCTACAAACAGCTTGGTCATTATGAAACGATTGATCAAATAGAAGCGGCTAAATGGCTCGCCAAACAGCCTTATGTGGATGGTAAACGGATAGGCATATTTGGCTGGAGTTATGGTGGTTATATGTCGAGTTTGTGTATTTTGAAAGGCAATGATGTATTTAAAGCAGCCATTGCTGTAGCTCCTGTTACGAATTGGAAATGGTATGATTCGATTTATACAGAGCGATATATGCAAACGGAGAAGGAAAATACTGAGGGGTTCAAGAATAATTCGCCTGTCTATTTTGCGGATAGATTAAAGGGCAATTACCTCTTGGTGCATGGCATGGCAGACGATAATGTGCATTTTCAAAACTCGGTAGAAATGGTGGATGCGCTTGTGAATGCGAATAAACAGTTTGACACGTATTATTATCCGAATAAAAACCATGGCATTTCTGGCGGCTCTACGCGCTTGCATCTTTATACTAAAATGACTAATTTTTTGATGGAAAAACTTTAAAAAAAGAAGGCAATTGAGAAAATAATTAAAAATGGTTAAAAGAATTGATGTAACTTTGCGAATCTTTTTGAAAGAAATAATGTTAAACGGTGGAAAAAGTGACTTAAAGACAATTAAAAGTCTTTTTTAAGTCATTTAAATACAAACCGATAAATTTTTAATAACAGGTAAAATGGCTGATGATATGTTTTATTTAACCAATTTAAATCGTGGATAATGAAAACGTGAAGGTGTAAAATTCGACATCATCAAGCAGCTCTCTTTGCCTACCGAGCAGCAAATTAATTTTTCTGTATATAAACTTTTTAATGGAAAGACAGTTAATCAAGGTAGCAAAAGAACTGAATATCGGTATGGGCTCAATTATTGAGTACCTGACTGATAAGGGTTTTGATGTCGAAAACAAGCCTAATGCTAAGTTATCGGACGGTATGTACGATTCCTTAATGAAAAAATTCTCAGATTCCAAAGCTGAGAAACAACAAGCCGACCAGATTATCATTGGTACGCGCCCGGCAATAAAGCCACCGACACCAACACCCACTGTTCAACAAGCGCCTAATCCTCCTACACCAACTATTCAGCTAACGCCGCAGCCACCAACCGAAAGAAAGACTATCAGTCTTTTTCCGACTAAAGAAGTGCCGAAAGTGGAAGATAAGCCTATTGACAAACCTGTAGAAAAGCCTATTGATAAATCTGTCGATAAACCTACTCATGGGATTATTGAAAGACCAAGTGCGCAGATGCCTAAGGTATTGGGTAAAATAGACCTTAATCCGCCTAAAAAAGAACCCGTTCAGCAGCCTAAAACTGAGAATAATTCAAAACCGCCGCAACAACAGCAGAGAGATAATAATAGGCCACAACACAATCAACAGCAGAGAGATAATAATAGACCGCCTCAACAGCAACAGAGAGATAATAATAGACCACCTCAACAGCAGCAGAGAGATAATAATAGACCGCAGAATAATCAACAGCAGCCTAAACCTCAACAGCCGCAGCAAATTGAGAAAAAGCAAGAGCCTGTTAAGCCTATTATTGAAAAGCCAATAGTCGTTCCACCCTTATCAATGGAAGAAACCGATAGCAGAATTGCTGGTGACGTTGATAATGAAGACCTCATCCGTGCAGAAGCACCTCAACTGAGGGGGTTGAAAATTAAGGGTAAGATCGATATTGATAAATTTATCGAGAAGGAAAAAGGTTTTACTAATCCTAACGATAGAAATAGAAACAGAAATAAAGGTAGAGGTACTGGTCGCCCAGGGGATAGACCGGCCAATCCGGTAGTGGCTAAAAATCCTGATGGTACGCCAAAAGTACCTACTACTTCTGCAAATAGTGAAAGTGCTGAGGCGCGCAAACGCAAACGCAAACGGAAGAAAATTCCAACTGCTCCGGGTACACCAGGCACGGGTACAGGTAATACAGGTACAAATACAGGTAATAATCAGCAAAATAATACCAATCGAAGCGGTCCAAATGACCGTCCAAGAACGGGACCTAATACAGGTGGCAATAGTGGTGGGAATAATACTGGACCTCGCCGCAATGAACCAATGCCTATTTCGCAGCAGCAAATTGAAGCGAAAATTAAGGAAACAATGGCTCGCCTTAATTTAGGCGGTAAAAATAAAGGTCAGAAAATACGCCGTGATAAACGGGGCAAGTTCCGTGAAAAAGAGGAAATGCGCCAATTAGAAGCGCAAGGTGCCAAATTACAAGTAACGGAATTCATTTCCGTCTCTGATTTGGCGAGCGTCATGGAAATATCGGCTACTCAAATCATTACGACTTGTATGAGCTTAGGTATTTTCGTTTCCATCAATCAACGTTTGGATGCAGAGCTTATTGAAGTTATTGCGGGTGAATTTGACAAAGAAGTAGAATTTATTTCAGCAGAAGAGCAAGTGGGTTCTAATATCGCAGAGGAGCCTGATGCACCTGAAGATTTGGTGGCGCGTTCACCTGTCGTTACTATCATGGGTCACGTGGATCACGGTAAAACCTCCCTACTCGATTACGTGCGTAAAGCGGACGTAGCCAGCGGTGAAGCAGGTGGTATAACACAGCATATTGGGGCTTATGAAGTAAAATTACCAACAGGTCGTAAAATTACATTCCTTGATACACCAGGTCACGAAGCCTTTACGGCTATGCGTGCACGGGGTGCAAAAGTGACGGACGTGGCAGTCGTCATTATTGCAGCAGACGATAGCATTATGCCTCAAACTAAAGAAGCGATTAGCCATGCTCAAGCGGCAGGCGTTCCTATCGTTTTTGCTATCAATAAAATAGATAAACCGGGAGCAGATCCTAACCGCATTAAAAATGAGTTGGCTCAAATGAACCTCCTTGTTGAAGAATGGGGTGGTAAGTTCCAATCGCAAGATATTTCAGCCAAACAAGGTACGAGTGTGGATGAGTTGCTTGAAAAAATACTTCTCGAAGCAGATATTCTTGATTTGAAAGCCAATCCGAATAAACGGGCAATGGGTACAGTCATCGAAGCATCCTTAGATAAAGGTCGTGGTTATGTTTCAAAAATGCTCGTTCAATCAGGCACTTTGAAAATCGGTGATCCGATGGTGGTAGGTGAACACGCGGGAAA
The DNA here is from genome assembly GCA_043754475.1 of Saprospiraceae bacterium. Taxonomy (GTDB): domain Bacteria; phylum Bacteroidota; class Bacteroidia; order Chitinophagales; family Saprospiraceae; genus JAAFJT01. Next base: position 37,849 of record JAYUUR010000299.1, read on the forward strand.
GGTGAAAGCCATGTACAATGAGCGAGGTAAAAAAGTATTACAAGCAGGTCCCGCTACACCGGTTTTGGTTTTAGGTTTGAGTGGTGCGCCACAAGCAGGTGAGGTTTTCAAAATTATGCCTAACGAATCGGAAGCGAAAGAGATTGCTACAAAGCGCGCTCAAATCGTTCGAGAACAATCTGCTCGCGCTACAAAACGAATCAGTTTGGACGAAATCGGACGCCGTTTGGCACTCGGTACGTTCAAAGAGCTTAACCTTATTATTAAGGGTGATGTGGATGGTTCGGTTGAAGCCTTGTCAGATTCATTGCTCAAGCAGTCGCATGAGACTGTTCAGGTCAATGTTATCCACAAAGCGGTAGGTGCTATCTCTGAATCCGATGTCATGTTGGCTTCGGCTTCGGATGCTATCATTATTGGCTTCCAAGTACGCCCTTCTATCAATGCGCGTAAACTCGCTGAGAGAGAAGGTGTTGAAATCAAACTCTACTCCATCATTTACGAAGCGATTACCGAAATCCGTTCGGCTATCGAGGGTATGTTGGAACCGACGAAAGAAGAAAAAATCTTGGGTACTGTAGAAGTGCGCGAGGTTTACAAAATTTCCAAAATCGGTACAGTGGCAGGCTGTTACGTACAAGAAGGCAAAATCGAGCGTAAAAATCTCGTGCGGGTTATTCGCGATGGCATCGTTGTTTATCCTGTGAAAGAAGGTCAGACCACTCAGTTGGGTTCACTCAAACGCTTCAAAGATGATGCGAAAGAGGTGAAATCCGGTTTTGAATGTGGTTTAACATTTGATAACTACAATGATATTCAAGTAGGTGACTTTGTAGAAGCTTATGAAATCATTGAAGTGAAGCAAAAATTAGCTGCTATGAAATAAAAATTTCAAGCGTTTTATAAAATTCAAAATCCCGTTCATACACATGAGCGGGATTTTTTTTTATTAAAAATAGGCTTTATACTGAGGGGGTAACAGGGTTATATTTGCAGCTAAATTTATTAAATACTATATTTTAATATTTTT
>JAYUUR010000300.1:0-12453 GCA_043754475.1 Saprospiraceae bacterium
CGAAGCGGTGGGCATAGCTATGGATTTACAGTGCCGGGTCCCATAGGATCTATCTTATCGCCCAATCTTGATTTAAAAAAATACAGCACCCTACCCTTCGCCTCTACGCTTTGCGGCTCATGTTCCGATGTCTGTCCTGTGAAAATTGATATTCACACCCAGCTTTATAAGTGGCGACAAATTATCGGTCAAGAACATGCCCTGTCTTTATCCAAACGGTGGAGTATGAAAGGCGTGGCGTGGGTGTTGGCGCACCCCTCAGTATATCGCACTTTGGGCAAGGTCGGGCGCGGCGTTTTGAGCATTTTACCGCATGGTTTGACCCATCACAAAGGTCTTAATCCTTGGGCAAAAGCGAGAGAATTGCCTGAGCCGCCGAATGAAAGTTTTAGAGAATGGTATGTGAGAAATAAAGGTGTTTAGTTTTTAGTATGTGGTGTTGAGTACACTAACAGTCTAAACACCATACACTAAATACCAAAAACTAAAAAAAAATGGAATCAAGAGAACGCATTTTAAATACAATTAAAATCAATAAACCCACCGAAGCGCCTTTGCCCGAAGTGCCACTTTTTGGAGAAGGCGAAGTATTTTCAGAGCAATTTCAAGTCGTTTTAACAAGCATAGGCGGGCGCATTGTAGAGGTTAAAGATGAAGCGGAAATCAATTTTTTTATAAAAGAAAATTTCCCTCATGCGCTGCGTATAGCTTCAAATGTCGTTGAAAATAATTTTATAGTCAATCAAAATACCTCAACTGAGGATTTAGCACTTGTAGATGTCGTGATACTGAGGGGGTCGTTTGGCGTTGCTGAAAATGGGGCGATTTGGTTACCTGAATCAGCTATGTTGCACCGTGCTTTGCCCATTATTACACAGCATTTATGTTTGATGTTAAATAAAAAAAATATCGTCCCCAATATGCACCATGCTTATTTATTGACCAATAATGAGCCGCTCGTTGATTACGGTATTTTCATTGCAGGACCTTCAAAAACAGCAGATATTGAACAATCGCTCGTTATTGGGGCGCATGGGGCAAGGAGTATGACGGTGTTTTTGATGGATTGAAATGATTAGACATTATGCCGAAGACATCCCTTCGGGAGACAATCAGACTATAGAAATTAGACCATTAAAGTATTGATTATAAATGTGTTAGATTAAATTTAATAACTCCACCATTTATGGTGGAGGCAGATTGTTAAATATAGTTTAGGCTTTAGCCGGTCATTTATCAAAGCCCAAAGATGGACGGCTAAAGCCTTAACCTATTCTACTTTTTTACCCCACCATAAATGGTGGAGTTAGTCAAAAAAGATGTGGATAACAGATTGAGATATAAATACTGAGGGGTCTTACTTTAAAATAAAAAACAATACAAGATGAAAACCATAATTATCACTCTCCTACTCTCTTTTGCAATCGGCAAATCATTCGCTCAAGAGTCCGATAAAAAACTGCAAAACCATTCCGAATGGTTACACGCTGTAAAGCCCAACTACCCTATTCCCTACGAAGCCCCTTCACCCGAAGCGGTGAAAATGGTTTTAGAGCGCGTCCTCTCCTATCTGGATACGGTCACACCGATGCGCGTATTCAACCGACAAACGGGCGCAACGATTTCGGATTTTTCAAAAATCGATACGGCTGCCATTGTTGAGCGTGGCGTTTTCAGTTTGACAAGCTATGAATGGGGTGTCACGTATGGTGCGATGCTCCTCGCTGCGGAAGCAACGGGCGATAAACGGTTTGCAGAATACACAACTAAACGCCTTCAATTTTTATCAGATAAAGCCTCATATTTTAAAGAAATCATCAAATTGAAACCTGAACTTAAACAAGCACCTGCTCAAAGTAGAAACCAACAGCTTTATCAAATGCTCGAACCCCATGCCTTAGATGATTGCGGTGCAGTCTGTGCAGCGATGATAAAAGCCACTCGTTCGGGCGCGATGACTACCAATTTACGCCCATTGATTAACAATTATATACAGCATATTTTTACAAAAGAATACCGCTTTCCTGATGGCACTTTGGCGCGTAATCGCCCTCAAAAAAATACGCTCTGGCTCGATGATATGTTCATGGGTATCCCTGCTTTGGCTCAAATGGGTAAGCTGACAGATCAGAAAAAATATTACGATGATGCTGTAAAACAAGTCATTCAGTACTCAAAACGCATGTTTAACAAGGAAAAAGGCGTTTATATGCATGGTTGGGTGCAAAGTATGAGCGATCATCCGCAGTTTCACTGGGCGCGGGCGAATGGTTGGGCGTTGATGGCAATGACTGAATTATTAGATGTTTTACCAACCACGCATGAAGGCTATCCGCTTGTTTTGAAGCAGTTTCAAACCCATGCAAAAGGTTTGGTGCAATACCAATCAGGCTCGGGTTTTTGGCATCAATTATTAGATAAAACAGATTCTTATTTGGAAACATCCGCAACGGCTATTTATGTTTTTTCAATGGCTCGCGGTATCAATCGTGGTTGGCTCGACCCGATGGCTTATGGTCCAAAAGTGCTGCTGGCATGGAATGCTATTTCCACCAAAGTGAACGTACAAGGGCAAGTGGAAGGCACGTGCGTGGGTACGGGTTTGGGCTTTGAACCAGCGTTTTATTATCATCGTCCCATCAATGTTTATGCGGCACATGGTTACGGACCCGTTTTATTAGCTGGTGCAGAGATTTTAAACATGATGAAAAAGGGTAAATTTTCAATTAATGATAGTGCTTTGCAGTATAATAAATTTTAAAAAATAAATAGGATTTTTAAACAAATTAAAACAATTTTGCACCTCATTTTTAACAAAATCCTTATTTTCCTTGAGCGATATGAATAAAATCAGCATAGAAAGCCTCGAAAAACCGACTTTCACTCGATACGAAATCTTTATTATTGCCATATTGTCTATTTTGCAATTCACGATAATTTTAGATTTTATGGTGCTCTCTCCCTTGGGTGCACAGCTTTTGGTAGAGTTGAATGTGAAGCCTGCTCAGTTCGGTTTGGTCGTGTCGGCTTATGCTTTCAGTGCGGGAGCTTCGGGCTTATTGGCAGCCGGTTTTGCTGACAAATTTGACCGCAAAAAACTGTTGCTCTTTTTCTATGTCGGCTTCATTATCGGCACTTTTTTATGCGCCCTTGCCCCTAATTATCATTTTTTATTGATAGCCCGAATCATTACGGGCATATTTGGCGGCGTCATCGGCTCAGTGAGTTTTGCCATTATTACGGATATATTTAGGATGGAAGTACGCGGGCGAGTCATGGGTTATGTACAAATGGCATTCGCAGCGAGTCAAGTATTGGGCATCCCTATCGGTTTGATACTCGCTAATAAATATGGTTGGCACTCCCCTTTTTGGATGATAGCTTGCTTTTCAATCGTGGTCGGTATTGGTATTTTTATTTATTTAAAACCAATAACAGACCATCTTAAAATCCAATCCGAGCGCAAGCCTTTAGAGCATTTAATTAAAACCATTTCGACCCCTCAGTATTTGAGGGCATTTTTAGCGGTAATTTTATTATCAACAGGTGGCTTTATGCTCATGCCTTTGGGCAGTGCTTTTAGTACCAATAATTTGAAAATTAATATAGCTGACTTACCTTGGGTGTATGGCATAACGGGTGTATTTTCTATTATTTTTGGACCCTTATTAGGCAGATTGAGCGATATAATAGGAAAATACAAACTATTTGTAGCAGGCTCATTTTTAAGTATGTTTATTATTTCCATTTATACGCATTTGGGACCTACACCTTTATATATGGCGATTGCTCTGAATGTTATTATGTTCATCGGTATTTCATCGCGTATGATTTCATCGTCAGCACTTTTGACCGCCGTGCCACAGCCGCAAGACCGAGGCGCATTTATGAGCATTAATTCATCCGTTCAGCAAATATCAGGTGGTTTTGCTTCGGCAATTGCAGGTATGATAGTGGTGCAAACGCCGAGTGGCGTTTTAGAGCGGTACGATATATTGGGTTATGTAGTGGTGATTTCTATGCTGATTGCGATTGGGATGATGTATATGTTAAATAAACAAGTCAGTAGAAATGCTTCAACCTCTATGAATGAAGGTGGACATTGATAAATTTTATAAAAAGATAAATTCTTCTATTTTAAACATATGGTTTATAAACTTGTTATTATGTAAGAATTTTGTTTTTAATTCATAAACTCCTGTAAAAAATTTTAAAATTTAATTACTCATTATTTAAATACCATCAATTATGAATTCTAAAATGAAACTTATCCTATTTTTAAGTATTTTTATTACTATGGCATCGTGTGTCAGTAAAAAACAAATGCTCAAAGTGCAAACAGATTTAGAGCTTGCCAATTCTCAGTTGGGCAAATGCGGTGTAGATTTGAGCAACTTGACCAGACAGATTTCAGCTTGCGAACAAGAAAAAGAATTGCTCAAAAGCAATGTCAAAACCGCCCAAAGTAACCTACAACTCCGTGAAGATCAAATCAAAGACTTGAAAGATCAAATTGCTGACATTAGAGGACAACGCGACAAACAACTCAATCAAGTAGGTGACTTGACCGTATTATCGCAATCTGCCAGCAATAATATCAAAGAAACTTTAGCTCAATTGGAAGGCAAAGACAAGTATATTAAACTGTTGCAAGCGGCTAAAACTCAAGCAGATTCTATCAATTTGGCTTTAGCTATCAACTTAAAAGGCGTGTTGAGCGAAGGCGTGAGCGATAAAGATGTAGAGATAAAAGTAGATAAGACAGTTGTTTTTATCAATCTTTCTGACAAAATGTTGTATCAAAGCGGTAGTGCCAATATCACTGCAAAAGCCAATGATGTGCTTGGTAAAATTGCTAAAATCATCGAATCAAGACCTGATTTGGAAGTGATGGTAGAAGGTTATACGGACAACATGCCTATCAAACAAGCTTGTTTTGATGATAACTGGGATTTGAGCGTCAAGAGAGCGACATCTGTTGTTCGCGTTCTACAAAAGACTTTCAAAATTGATCCGAACCGACTCATCGCTGCCGGACGCAGTGAATACAATGTGTTAGCAACCAACGATACACCAGAAGGACGCGCGACAAACCGCCGTACGCGTATCATCATTTTGCCTAAATTGAATCAATTCTACGATTTATTGAATCCAGCAAATGTGCCGGGTAGATAATTTTTGATTATTAAATTGTCATTAAGCACCCCCTCAGTAAATCATGCGAAATACTGAGGGGGTTATTTTTCACCTTCTACAAACATATTTTGACTTCATTTTTTTCAATAAATTAAAATTTTACTTGTGAAAAAATTTTGTTACGCAAAAAATTATAATTTTGAGAAAAAAATCATACTATGCCGAAAACAAACAAAACCGATAAGCAACACCTGAATGACCACGATATTTTTGTCAAAGGCGTTCTCAGTATTACAGAATTGGTGCATCGTTTTTTGAATTACAAAATACCTGATAACCTCAAATCATTTATTGATTTTTCAACTTTGAAATTGTTATCAGATACGCATATTGATAAACGGCTCAAAGCGACCTACTCCGATACTATTCATGAATGTCTTTAAAGCGCGAGATGCTTCCTCTGCACATACGCGACTTGCCAGAACTGCCGCTCTTCCGTTTCTGTTTTTTATGGGAGCATAAAAGCAGTAAGCCGCATGAACCCATTGAATTTCAAATAGAAGATTATCGAAAGAGCATTATTCGCGCCGATTTGAAAAACAAACGACCGCCGAGTATTGTACTGCCTATTTTGATTTATCACGGCAAAGACGCATGGCAGCAGAAAATGCTTTTTGACCGCATGGCAATTTATTTGCCTGAGGAAATAATGGCATTCGTTCCTTTTCCTAAATACATTATCTTAGATTTACAAGCAACAACGGATGAAGAGATAGAACAAATGGCAGATTTGGGTGCATTACAAGGCGTTTTTATTGCGCTCAAACATGCTCATGAAAGAGATTTTTTTAGGAATTATCCGAATAAAATCCTTAATTTTGTAGAAGGTTCATCTTCCAAATATCTATTCGATGAAATTTTTAGAATGGTTTTGGAATATATGCAACGGCGTTCAGACCTTCCTGAAGAAGAATTTAATGAAATCATTGATAAATTAGAGCCGGACATGTCAACAAAATTTAAAACTATATTCGATGTAGCTGAGGAGCGAGGCTCTGCTATGAAAGAAGCAGAAACTAATGAAGCCCGAGCGGAAGCAAATAAAGCCAAAGCGGAAGCAAATAAAGCCAAAGCAGAAGCAAATGAAGCCAAAGCGGAAGCTAATGAAGCAAGAGGTACTATACAAAAAGCTGTAATAATGCTTATTCAAACGTCTATATTATCAGATATTGAAATTGCTGAAAATTTAGGTATCAACGAAAGTTTTGTTAAAAACCTGCGATTGACTGTAAAACCCATTCCTAAGAAGAAGAAGTAAAATTATTTTAACCAATGAAAAAAGAGGTAAAAAAATTTAAAACTATATTCGATGTTGCTTATGAGAGAGGCCTTGCGATGGGATATGCCAAAGTGAAAGCTGATTCTCATGAAGATTGGGCAAGGGTACAAAAGGCTATAATGGTTCTTATAAATGAAGTAAAACTAACAGACGATGAAATTGTAGAATCAATAGGTGTTGAAATAGATTTCGTTAAAGGTACTCGTTTACTTATGGAGCGTGACCTTAAAAGAAAGAGTGAAAACAGTATTTGATTGATATAAAAACCGCAATACACCAATCAATGGGTATTGCGGTTTGGCATTTCAAGAGGAGATATTACAGTTGGATGGTGAAGTATCAGTCCAGTGTCAATGTAACTGGTCCTAATAAACCAGATGCTACCACCTTCCAGCCGGACGCATCAAAAGGGCGATAGCCTATATCCACCATATTTATATCATAAAACTTTTTCCACGGTACGCTCTGCTTATCCATATATCGAATGCGATTAGCCGAAAGATTTATGACTTCAATTTCTAATTTATTATCCGCTTTCAAAATGCCCTCAGGTATTCGCACACGCATAGGCAAGCACCACGCCACACCAAGCGATTGCCCATTGAGCTTCACCTCGGCACTTTCCCTTACATCACCCAAATTGAGCCAAGCACTTTTATTGACTTTATCTTTTTCGATTTTAAAATTCAAGGAGTATCGCGCCTTTCCGCTGAAATATTGCGCTGCGGTATCGCCTAATATTGTCCATGATTCCAGCGTATCGGTGGTATAGCTTTTAGGAATGAAGGGATTACCCTTCAAAAAATTTACTTGCCACAACCCCCTCAGTATAATGTCAGATTGGGGATTTCGTTTTTCGGAGTTAGAGACAATTGGGGATTTCGTTTTTTTATTAAATATTTCTATAAAAATGCTTTCGCCCGAAGGCAATTCTAAAGGGATTTCAATATGGGTTTTGTCTATTTTTTTAAAATTAATAAAATTTGAAACTTGATGCAGAGGGTCAAATAAGCGCACGGCTTCTCCTGATGTGGCTAATTGGATAGACTTATTTTTAAATTTTTGACTTTGATTAATAATAAAATAGAGCGTGCTGCTGTCTGTTTTTTGACGGATAAATTGCAAGCCATTTTCTGTTAAAGTTTCACGTCTCAGGCTTAGGAAGCCTTTGAGGCTTCCTAAGCCTGTGGTAGATTTATATGTTTTAATAATTTTATCAAATGCTGACTGCCTTTTTTCATACTCTAAAAATCCATTGACTGATTGAGGCAATTGATTGGCAAAGACGACTTTTATACCTGCATTTTTCATTTTATCCAAAGATTGCAATGTTGCCAAGGGCATATAATGAGCAGGCGGCACAACGATAGTTTTATACTTTTTAACCCCCTCAGTATTAGAAGCTAAATTTTGTAATTGGCGGTCAGAAACGAAATCAAAGGCATAGCCCGCCCCTTGCAATTCATTGGCAACTTTTCCGAGTGCTGAATTAAACATACCTTCTCGTAAAATAGCGTGCACATCGATGGGGTGTATTTTAGCATTTTTACCCACCGTATGCCAGAGGTCGTAAATCGGGAAATAGAGCAAAACATCGTTATCCGATTGTGAATTTTGCAACAAGTTTTGACACCGCTCGATATAGCCATTGAGCTGTGGTAAATGCTCCCAAAAATGGCTTTGTTGATTAAAATTTGTAGAGGCATAAAATAACCATCCGGGGAACGGTGCAGATGGCGGCGAATACGGTACGCCATGATAAAATATATGGTTGATGCCTGATACAAATGATTCATCAATAATTGGTTTCACCTGTTTGAGCGATACTTTGAAATGATTGCCGAGCCATGTGGCTGTTTCGGATGAGACTAATTTTTTACCATTAATATGCGCTGCCGACGATGCCAATTTCAAAATCAGACCGCCGGGCGTACCAAATCGCTTGATTTCATAGTCTTCATCTTGCTTATAAAGGGGAATATCGTAAGGCTTTGAGCCGAAAAACTCAGATTCGGGTACATCACTGGCGGCATATAAATCGAGAATATTGGCAGGTGAGCCATGCGATTCATTGCGGGCAATTTTATTGAATTGGTGTGAAAATTGGACATATTTTTTAGTGAAATCCTCTAATAAAATATCGGACAGCGTTTCATGATAATCTGACCATATCCGTTTTTCACGGTCGGTGATAGCAGTGTCTTTTGCTAAAACATCCAAATGTTCACCTAAATCATACCCCCTCAGTATTTTGAACTTTTGGAGAAAATCAGGCGTCCAATTCGCACCATACACTTCATACGAATCATTGTAAAATGCTCTTACGCCATAGTTTTTATTTGAAAACGCTTGTTTAAAAGGTTCAAAATAATGGTCAATGGCTGTGGCATTGAAATGGTCGAGTACCCAACCTTCGCCGCCCGGGGCAGGGCGTTTTACTTTTTGCTTAGTCGGTACTATTTCAAGGGTGTATTTATCGCCCGTTTTTGTCGGTTTTTTTATAGAGAAAGCTTTAGCGGCATCGGCTTCCGTGACGTGCGCACCGCCGAAGGGCCAGCCTGTGCCGACAGTCATATCAATGCCCAAACCTAAGCGATTGGCTTCTTGCACTGTAAAATTGAGCATCTCCAACCATGCAGACGAGAGGTAGGGAATAAAATGAGCCTCCTCCCCTTTCACGCCATAAATAGGAATGATATGCATACCGCCAAAACCTGCTCGTGCAAAATCTTCTAAGTTTTGAGTGATGTCTTTTTTATTAACTGCACTGCCCATCCACCACCAATATGCCCAAGGTTTAGCCGTGGAAATGCTTTTTTGAGCGGTGGCGAAAAGGGGTAGAAAGAGGAGGAGAAGGAGGAGATAAATTCTTTTAAAAATCATGGCGAATTGAATAGTTAAAAAGCATTACAACTTGCTGCAAGTTTTGAAACTCTGTCCATTACCCACATCTTTTTTGACTAACTCCACCATTTATGGTGGGTGTTAAAAAAGCTCAAATAGTTAAGGCTTTAGCCGTTCATTTATAGTGAAAGGTGGGCGGCTAAAGCCTTAACTATGGCTAATTATTCCGTCTCCACCATAAATGGTGGAGTTATAGACTTCTGCTAACTCATTGATAATCAACGAGTTAAAATATGTATGTAAAGGACAGAGTTTTAAACTTGCTGCAACTTATTGCTCATAAAAGTATCATTAATTTGCGTATTCTTCATAAAAACAAAATTATCAGACTCTGATGGGTATTTTGAAAAATACATTTCTATATCTTTTAAGGCATTCAAATCTCCATTTTTTTCAATAAAATAAGCTGTAAAACCTGCCTCAATAAGCATTTTAAACGCTTGATGATGCCCTTCATTTTTATTTTTATCAGTTAGAAACTCCATAATGATAACGGGATTTTGATGTGCTAAAACAGCTTTCGCTCCCGCTATCACCTGCGCTTCCGCCCCCTCAGTATCAATCTTAATAACAGCATTTTTCAAGGAAAATTTCTCAAAAACAGCATCTAAAGTGATGCCTTTGACGGTATTTTTAAGTGGTTGAAACTTTTTAAACCATTTTTCATGTTCAAATTGAGCCACATGCAGCGTGTTGTATTCAGAGTATAAAACAGGAAATTCGTAGAAAGTTAAATCCATTTCTGAGTCAGTCAAGGCATTGTGAAATACTTGAATATTGGGGCGATTTTCTAAGTTTTTTTTCAATAAATCAACCGTTCCTTTTGCCGCTTCAAAAGCATAGACCTTGGCGTTTTCACCGATTAAAAAAGAAGCTAATAATGAAAAATAGCCGACATGCGCGCCTATATCCACAAACGAAATCTCTTTGTTTTTAGAATTATTTTTAAAAAAATGAATGAAAAATCGGGCTAATCGAATTTCAGAATCATGTGCTTTGCCGCCTGTCAAGTATATATCCATGCCCGAAGGCAGCAAAATACTGAGGGGGTAATCCATTAAGGTTTGGGCTGTGCGCAGTGTCCCTTTTTTAGTCAATGGAAACGTGACGGTTCGGAAAAACTGAGCCGATATATAACGCAATGGATGGTGCAGCAAACGTTGAAACTTATTGGCTTGAGCCAATTGTTCTACTTTGTCTAATTTTTTTTCTAATTCTTGAAAATTCATACTTTTTGAAGCGTTTTCGCTTGAATGACATTTTAAGATTTTGCCTACTTTTTCTTTGAAAATTAGGCAAATTTAGTTTTTTAAAATGTCAAATCGGCTTAAAAAATCACCTTTATTTAAGGTAGCAATTGCAAAGAAAATAAGGTTTTAGATTTTAAAATTATAAAAAAAAGTTCTATACATTTGCATTAAAATTTTAATTATAATAAATTAATATCTTAAAATTAAATACTGAGGGGTATGCAATTGTCAGAATAATATTTTACTTTTGAAAGTAATTGAAAAAAAAACTATATTAATTTTGGGTTCTGAAATAAATACCCCAAATTGGTCAAAAATTTGTAAAGGCGATGTAAAAGACAACGCTTGATTAACGGAAAATTAACAACAAGGTAAGAACTTATATGAGAAGCTAAACGTTATTACTTTAACCAAAACATAAGCGACGAATATGATTGCACGTGACTTGATTTCTGAAGATATTGTCTCGTTGAAGACGTCGAATACCGGTGATGATGCCCTTGCTCTGATGAGCGAATACCACGTCCGCCACTTACCTATCGTGAATAATAAGCAATTACTTGGCTTGATATCCGAAGAGGAAATTATGGAATTCGATGCCGACGAACCAGTCGGCTCTTACCCGCTTAAGATGCTTCACCCGTATGTGAATGACCGCGACCACATTTATGATATTATGCGGTTGCTCAACGAATATCGCTTGACGGTGATACCCGTTGTGGATAAAGAAAATAACTACCTTGGAGTTGTCTCTTTGCACGACCTTTTGAAATATTTTGCTGAAAGTGCTTCGTTTTCTGAACGAGGCAGTGTGATAGTGCTGACGGTGAATAAGCATAATTATTCACTCGCTCAAATTGCGCGGATAGTCGAATCGGAAGGGGCTATTATTTTGAATTCGTTCATTACTTCTTCTCCTGATTCTACGGAATTGCAAATTACCTTGAAAGTGAATCGCCCTGATATTAATAGCATATTGGCTACTTTTGGGCGTTTTGGCTACGATATTACGGCTTCATTTAGCGAAACGGAATATATGGATTCGCTTCAAGAGCATTATGATTCTTTGATGCACTATCTAAACGTATAAATAAATGATGAATGATGAATAGCGTGTTGCGCTGAAAAAAACTTCTTGAGAGCTTGGGTGCTTTCAAGAAGTTTTTTTTTGTTTTATCTGTTTAAAAAATAATATCTTTATTAGGTGAATTGTAAGGAATGAGACAAAAATAAATTAACATTTATGAGTTTATAAACAATTGATTATCAATGCTTAACAAATTCATCATTCATCATTTATAATTTATCATTTCCTAAATCATCTTTTTCTAAAATGATTTGTTTAATTACAGCGTTTATATGTAAAAATATTGACAATGAAAAAACTGATACTCCTCTTATTAATACTCCAAACTGTTTTTTATACAAAAGCTCAAACGCTCAGTATAAGCGATGAAATATATATCGGCGGCTCTGAAGGCTACGGTATTATTGGCAAATACAGCGACCGTGTGCTGTTTTTTAACCTCGATGACAACAAAGTCAAGCTCAAGGCTTTTGATACCAAGTTGCATAAAATATGGGAAAAAGACATTGAACCTGACCGTAAAAACAGCGCAAAAGTGCTTGAAGTGCTGGGCAACAAGCAGGAATTTAATGTTATTTATCAATTCCGAAGGAAAGGTCATAACTATATTAAAATCCACAAATATGATGCACAAGTGAAATTGCTTGATTCAGCAATTGTTAGAGATTGGGGGCGCAATATTGTAACGCCTACTTTTCAAACCCTTTTTTCAGAAGATAAAAGAACAATGATGGTGT
>JAYUUR010000301.1:0-4094 GCA_043754475.1 Saprospiraceae bacterium
AACGATGCCGAGGCAAGAAGGCATAAGCGTAATAACGCTGAAAATTAGGAATCCTTTGATGGAGCACTTGATGATGTTTTTCATTTTAGTAGATTTTAAATTGTTTAACAAAAAAGTTTGATGAAACAATATTGAATACTTTTTCAATAAAAAACATTATTCTGCTGAATGTTATTAAGATTTTGTTGAATTTGAAATTAATTAACAATTAAGGCTATCGAATAACAAACTCAAGCAAAAACACTGATTTCTCAACGAAAAACGGAGATTACTCAACAAAAAAAGAATTGTTCAGTAGAAATTCAGTAACTTAGTAGGCAAAAAGACATGTAAAATGAGCATCACAAAAAGCCAATTACAGTTGTACCGATTCTTGAAAAACGACATAGTTCAAGTGTCACTTTACGGTTGTTGCGTGTTTATTTTCATTTTTATTGCATCTGTTTACAACGTATCGTTGCAAGCATGGAAAGATTTGCCCAAAGAAGAGAACCCTCAAAAATATGCTATCCTGGCAGAAGCTTTACAGGATTTGCCTAAAGACGCTGAAAACCCAAAATTCCCAAATCCCGAAAAAGCCTTACAGAATTTACCTAAAAAAGAGATTGCTCGAAAATTAGCCAAATTAGAAACGGCTTTGAGGTCGTTTAGAGACATCGAAAACGATACGGAAACAAGAACGCTACAAGAAACTATAGATTTGAAATTAGACATTAAACGAATTTTTCTCGGTGCTTTCATGTACTTTTTGGCGATGGGTTTGCCCGTTTTTTTAGTCTATTATTTTGTTTACAAAGGTCGTTTACAAGCCTTTTTGAATACCTTTTTGAGAAAAAAGATGTTGAGCGATGCTCAAGTAAGGGGTTGGGCATTTCCACTTTTCATGGTTTTTAGCAGCCTTATTGTCATCTTTTTTACCATACTGTTCAATTATATACCAAACGAAACAAAAGAAAACTTATCCTTAGTGCTGGTTTTCGACAATTGGTATATCAATTTGGTGACCATAGAATTTCTTTGCCTTTTGACTGTTGGAGCAATTTTTACGAAAGAAACAATTGAGAAAAACCGCGAACTCGAACGCACCAAACGCCTCACCGAAATCCGCCGCCGCCGCACCGTAGAAGAAGCGTTGCAACATATTAAAGCGCGTATTCGCCCCCATTTTTTATTCAATGCCTTACAAAATTTGAAAATATTAGCTCAACAAAAATCCGACGAATTGCCCGCTTTAATGAACCAATTATCGCGTTTATTGCGCTATACTTTTACTGAAGCTGATAGAAAAAAGGTGACTATTGGTAAAGAAATTGAGTTTATTACGAGCTATTTGGCTCTTGAAAAGTTGAATCTTAATAAAAATATTCACTTCACTTATCAAAACAATATCAACCCAGATGCTTTACAAAAGGAAATTGCCCCGATGTTGCTATTGGTTATCGTTGAAAACTGTTTCAAACATTACAATAAATGCAGCCATGACGCTCAAATGATTGATATTCAAATAGAAGCAACAACCGATTTTCTGATTTTAAACACTCAAAATACCTTCGATTTAGGTTTTAAAAATGAACATGCTGATACCGAAACCAATGGTTTTGGACTCAAATGGGTCGAAGAACATTTAAGATTGCTTTACTCTAACCAATACATCCTTAATTTTGGGCAACAAGCCGATAACCGCTTTTTTGTGAAACTTAAAATTCCATTGCAATGAATCCTCAACCCCTTTATTTTATTATTGTTGAAGACGTGGAACGGCAACGAGAATACCTCAAATCGTGGCTCGGAACGACCCGACCGGACTTGTCTTGCGCGGCTGATTTTAGCAATCACCTCGACGCCTACCTATTCTTATTGTCCAAAGACGCCCCCTCAGTAGATTTGATTTTTTTGGATATTGAATTGCCCGGCAAACGAGATGGACTGACACTTTTGGAGTTGCTACACGGCAAACTCAAGCGGTATCCGAAAATTATCATTATTTCAGGGAATGACTATTTGCTCGAAACCTATGAGCAGGTTTACCCTATATCGGGCTACATTCTCAAACCGATTGATGAAGAAAAACTCTCTAAAGCGATTGATAAAGCCATTGCTTTAATTGCGCCTTCACCACCCACTTTGCCAAGCATCGAATTTATAGAATTTGGCGGGATGCTCATACCTATAAAAGATATACTTTATTTCGACAGCCGCAACAGCGATAAAACCTTACATCGAAAAGGCGGCGATAAGGTTTCCGACCGTATAAGCATGGAAGAGTTGGAGAAAAAACTTGATGGAACGCGTTTTCTAAGGATTCATGAAAGCTTTATTGTCAATATTAGCCCTAAATATTTTCATGGTGTGGATAAAAAGCACACTATTTATAGCCTCAAATGCCCTCAAAGCGATAAAATTTATCCGATTCCAATCAGTCAGAAGTATAGAGAAACGCTCAAAAAACGGTTTTTACACGCCTAATGCAATCTGTGTTTGGGCTATGTAAAATAGGCGTAACGGCGATTTTCCTCTGAATTTTCAGTAAAAAGATTATTTTTGTATAAAAAACAAGAATTATATGCGCTTATCTAAGAAAAGTTTGGACAAGTTGAAAACCTATTTTGAAAGCCGACCTTTCAAAAAAGTCTATCTGTTTGGTTCGTTTGCACGCGGTGAGGGGCAGCGCAATTCGGATATAGACCTTCTCGTGACATTGGATTATGATGCGATTGCCAATATTTTAGATGTTTTTATCTATCCTGAAGAATTGGCACAACTGATGAAGCGCAAAGTAGATTTTATCACGAAACCTTCCAGATACATCGTAGATGAAATAGAAAACGATAAAGTTTTGATTTATGAAAAAAGGTGAGAAAAGTATTACACCCTTGATTGAGCAATTGAAATCTTTATGAATCGCTTTACAATTGGTTATATGGCACAAAAGATATTTTATCATTTGTTTTTTTTACCCATAAATCGCCTCTTTCAAAAACTCATTCAACGGTTGTGCCGCTTCAAAATGACCCCTCAGTATTTCTACGAAATCGGGCTTCAAAGCGTCTTTGGCATCAATCGTTTTACTCCAATAAAATTGCGTATTTGCTATAAGTGGTTGATATTCAAGGGCTTCTGCAAATTCAG
This sequence comes from Saprospiraceae bacterium, assembly GCA_043754475.1. Lineage (GTDB taxonomy): Bacteria > Bacteroidota > Bacteroidia > Chitinophagales > Saprospiraceae > JAAFJT01. The sequence goes on from JAYUUR010000301.1 coordinate 3,130, forward strand.
GAGCCATCCGTTTGTTCTTTTCGCCTTTGATTTCGCTCCAAAGATTTTTAAAATTTTCATCATTAATCAAGTCCGAAAAACGCTCGGCATTGTCCATGATATACCGCCGAACACGCAACAGCATTTCTTTTTCTTCAAAAAAATATGCTCCGCCCGCTATGAAGGATTCATGCGCGCCCAACTGAAAATAATGCCCAGGATGTATTTTATCCTTAGTGCCAAATCGCCCGATGGAAGCTGATAAATGCTCTTTGTATGGGCGTTTATCCTTTGAAAAACGGATGTCGCGATTGATTCTGAATAGCATTTGTTTGGATGGAATGAGCGACAATTCAGGCTCAGTATCTGCCAAAGCTGCCACTATTTTATCCACCAATTCAATAAATGGTTCTTTTGCCGATTTCTCGTAGGCTTTTTTGTGGGCATTGAACCAATCTCGGTCATTATTTTTAGAAAGATTATGAAAAAAATCAAAATAGCCTTGGGTGATCATGGTTTTTTTTTTAATAAAAGTAAAAGAAATATTATTGATTGAGTAAAATATAGATGTGTCATTCGTTGATTATAAACCTATAAGGTTTTGAAAAACCTTATAGGTTTGATTAGTTGATAAATTCTAAATTTTAAAACTAATTTTGCTCAAATTTAGATTTAATTTGTAAAATTTTTTGAAAATGAGAAAATACATCTGGCTACGCTTTCTAATCGCCCTATCAATACCCCTCAGTATAGGAGTGTTTACGTGCTGTACAGCGAGTAAAAAAGTAGCCATTGAAACCAAGCCGACGACGCCCTTACCTGAAAAAGGCATAGACATTAGCAACAAGGGTCAAGCCTTTCGCATCGGTTTTTACAACGTCGAAAACCTGTTTGATACGGAAGATGATGCTGTCAAAATTGACTCAGAATATCTCCCGACTTCGCGCCTCCAATGGACGCAGGAACGCTACGAAAAGAAGCAACAA